>NZ_JAVRHT010000032.1:0-40931 GCF_031846415.1 Rubrivirga litoralis
CTCGGTACGGGATGCGGGTCTCGGTGGGCTCTCCGGGCTGCGTGCCCTCTACGTCCTCGGCCGCGAGGCGACCACCCCGCCCCCGCCGACGTGCGCGCCCGCCCCGCCCCGTCCGTCCGGGCGGGGTGGCGACCGGCCGGCGCCGAGCGGCGGCGCCCCTCGTGCGGGCGGGGTGGGGCACAACGGCGTCCCCACCCCTCTGAGCGGCGTCACGAGGGGCGGATCTCAGGGAATTCAGACGCCCTCTTCAACACCGCGCCCCTGCTCCACGTTGATAACTCGAATCCCCCGATCCGCTCCGTGCGGCCCTGGGACACCCCCTCCACCACAGACCCGCTGGGTCCCCCCTCCCTGTGAAGACACTCGCCTTTCCGCTCCTCGCCGCCCTCGTCGCCCTGCCCGTGCTCTCGGGCTGTGACTCGAACGACGACGACGAGACCACCTACGACGTCCAGTTTACCGCCCTCAACAACAGCGGCGTGACCGGCACCGCCGAGCTCACGATGGACGACAACGACTTTACCGTCGAGATCGACGCCGACGATCTCGACGCCACCGTGCACCCCCAGCACATCCACGGCGCGCCGGGCGGCACCGTGACCGCTCAGGCCGTGTGCCCGACGATGGCCGACGACGCCAACGCGGACGGCTTCGTGGACGTGCTCGAAGGGCTCCCGCGCTACGGCGCCATCCTCCTGCCGCTCGACGACGACATCTCGACGCAGGCGCAGAACGTCTCCGGCTTCCCCACCGGCACCTCCATCGACTACTCGGAGTCGACCTCGGTGGTCGCGCTCCGCTCCGCCCTCGTCAAGGACGACAGTGACACGAGCGACCCCATCGGCACGCTCGGTGCAGACGGGATCGTCGACCTCGACGACTACGTGATCGTGATCCACGGGACGAACGACGAGCTTCCGGCCTCGGTCGGCACGCTCCCGGGCCTCCCGAGCCAGGCCACGCTCCCGGTCGCCTGCGGCCGGATCACGCGGAGCTAACCCCCCGACGCGCTCCCAAGGCCTGCGCGCCCGGCCCCCTTCGGTGGGGCCGGGCGCGTTGTCGTTACGGGTCCGCACCCCGCCCCGCCCATGGAGCGCGCGCGAGGCCGCCGCCCCTCGCGGGGGCGGGGCGGTCTAGATTCCCCGCATGTCGCCGCCGGCCCACCGTCTGCTCGTCCGGGCGCTCGCCGTGGCGCTCGCGGCGCTGGCCCTGTACCCGCTCGCCCAGATCGGGCGCGCGTGGGTCGAGTACACGGGGACGGTCGGGCTGGGGCTCGAGGAGAGCCCGCCGCGTGGGTTCGACGGCGTCCGCTGGGAAGACGCCGCCCCGCCCACCGCGAGCGGGGCGGTCCGGGCGGCCTACGTGTTCCCGCGCGGGCCGGCGGCGGCGGCCGGGCTCCGCGAGGGGGACCGCCTGCTCACGCTCGACCTCCGCCCGGTCGCCTCGGCCGCCAGCGTCGAGCGCGACGTCGAGCGGGCGACCGGGGCCGTGCTCGCCTACGGCGTCGAGCGGGGCGGCGTCGAGCGCGCGCTTGACGTTCGCGTCGAGCGGTACCCGACGTTCCTGTACCCGGTCCAAGGGCGGCTGTGGGCGGCGGCCGGGTGGGGGTTCGCCGTCGCCGCGTTCCTGCACCTGCTGGCCTACCTCACCGTCGCCCCGCTCGCGCCGCGGAGCCCGCGCGCGCGGCGCTCGCAGCTGCTCATCGGGGCCGCGCTCGTGTGGGTGGCCGGCAACCTCGTGCGCCTGCTGTGGGTCGAGGTCTGGGGGCCGCCGCCGGCCGGACCGGCCTCGGGCGGGGCGGCGCTCGCGGGCGTCGCGTTCGACGCGCTCACGCTGGCGGCGCTGGGCGGGTGGATCGCCTACCCGCTCCTGCTCCTCGACCAGGGCATCCGCTCGTCGCGGCAGGCGGCGGGGCTGGGGGCGGGGCGGTGGGTGCTCGTCGTGCCGGCCGCCGTCCTCGGCGTGGGCGTGACGCTGGCGACCGTCGTCGGGCACGTGGGGCCGCTCCCGCCGGACGCGTTCGCGATCCCCATCCTGTTCTACGTGTGCGTCTACGTGGCCGCCGCGACCGCGCTCTCGTTCGGGCGCCCGGCGGCCGCCCCGCCCGACGCCGCCCCGCCCCCGCGGTGGAGCCGGGCGGGGAGCGCGTTCGTGTTCGCGCTCTCGGTCGCCGGCGCCGCGCTCGTCGCCGCGCGCGTCGCGCCGGGGCCGCAGGACGTGCCGACGGCGTGGTTCGTGGTCGCGTTCCAGCTGTTCTCGCTGCTCCCGGTCGCGCTCGTGTCGCTCTCGACGCTCCGCTACGGGCAGTTCGACGTGCTCCTGCTGCGCGGGCTCTCGGCCGTGGCCGTGCTCGCCGGCGCGTTCGTGGCCGTGTCGCTGGGCTCGCTCGCGCTCGACGCCGTGCTCCCGGGCGGGTCCCACCCGGTCGCGCTCGGCGTGCTCGTCGTGGTCCTGCTCCTGGTCGCCGAGCGGACGGCGCCGATGGTCCGGGAGCAGGTGCAGCGGGCGTTCCGCACCGAGCGGCAGCGGGCGCGGCGACGGCTGGACCGGCTGGGCGACCGGATCCGGTTCGCCGTCGACGTCGACGCGCTCGCGGCCGAGACGGTCGAGTCCGTAGGCCGCGCGCTCGGGGCGCGCTCGGCCGTCGTGTTCCTGTTGGCCGGGGCCGGGACGCCGGCCGAGCGGTGGGTCCGGGCGCGGTTCCGGCCCGAGGCGCCGACGTTCGAGGAGGCCGACCTCGAGCAGGTCTGGGCGCGCGTCCGCGACGAGGGCCGCGTGTGGTCGTGGAACGAGGAGCTCAACGAGTCGGCGCTGCCGCGGGGCTACGCCGAGCGGCTGGACCGGCTGGGCGCCGCCCTCGCCGTGCCCGTGACGACGGGGCAGGGCGGGGCGGTCGGGCTCGTCGTGCTCGGTCGGAAGGCCCGACGGTTCACGGTCTACAACACCGAAGACGTCGACCGGCTGAAGGCGCTGGCCGGCGGGCTCGCCCTCGCCGTCGAGCGGCTCCGGCTGCTCGAGCGCGAGCGGGCGCTCGTGCGCCAGACGGCCGAGGCCGAGCTCGCCACGCTCCGCGCCCAGATCAACCCGCACTTCCTGTTCAACGCCCTCAACACCGTCGCCGCGCTCATCGGCGAGCGGCCGGACGAGGCCGAGCGGACGGTCGAGCATCTGGCCGGCCTGTTCCGCGACGTACTTACGGCGAGCGGCCGCGCGCTCGTCCCCCTCCGCGACGAGCTCCGCCTGGTGCGCCGGTACCTGGCCGTCGAGAAGGCCCGGTTCGGCGACGCCATTGAGGTCGAGGTCGACGTCGAGGCGGGCGCGGCGGACGCCGAGGTGCCGGCGTTCGCGGTCCAGACGCTCGTCGAGAACGCGGTCAAGCACGGGGTCGAGCAGAAGCGGGGTGGCGGCCGCGTCTCGGTCCGCGCACGCGTCGAGGGCGGCGCGCTCGTGGTCGACGTCCGCGACACGGGCGCCGGGCTCGCCGTGGCGCCGCCGCCTGCGGGCGGGGCGGACGCGGGCGGGGCGGCGGGCGACGGCGCGGCCGCGGACCCCACGGCGTTCTACGGCGTCGGCCTGCGCAACGTGTCCGACCGGCTCCGCCAGCTCTACGGCGACGGCGCGCGCCTGACGCTGGCCCCGCGCGACCCGGGCACGCTGGCCTCGCTCGTCGTCCCGCTCGCGCCGCCCCGCCCTGACGCCCCGCCGGCCGCCCCGCCTGAGGCGCCGGGCGCGAACGAAGACGCGAACGGGCGAGGTGGGGCGGTTGGGGACGTGCTCGCGCCCGTGTCGCCCCGTGTCGTCCCGTGACTCGCCGCCCCGCCCGCGCGGCCTGTCCCGCCCGCCCCTCTCCCCCACCCCGCCCCTGCTGCCCATGAGTGCCCTCCGCGTGTTGATCGTCGACGACGAGGCCCCGGCCCGGTCCCGGCTCCGCCGCCTGCTCGACGGGTTCGTCGAGGACGGCCGGATCGAGGCGCCGGTCGAAGCCGCCGACGGGGTCGAGGCCCTGGAGCGGCTGGCCGAAGCCGAGCGCCCGTTCGACCTCGCGTTCCTCGACGTCCGCATGCCCGAGGTCGACGGGTTCGACGTGGTCGAGCGCGTGGCGGCGGAGCGGCGGCCGGACGTCGTGTTCACGACGGCCTACGACGAGTACGCCCTCCGCGCCTTCCGCGCGAACGCGACCGACTACCTCCTGAAGCCGATCGACGCCGAGCGGCTGGAGGAGGCGCTCGCCCGCGTCGAGGACCGCCGGGGCGACAGCGAGGAGCGCGACGAGCGGCTGGCCGCGCTCCTCGACACGCTCGACGAGCAGGCCGCCGCCCCGCCCCCGGACGGCGACACGGGGCCGCCGATCGAGCGGTTCACGGTCCAGGGCGTCGACCGGCTGGTCGTGGTCTCGGCCGGCGACGTGATCGCGGCCGAGGTGTCGGACGGCATCACGAACCTGTACGTCCGCCAGGAGGGCCGCGAGGGCGGGGCGGGCATCGGGCGGCATCTCGTCGGGTTCACGCTCGACGCGCTGGAGGCGCGGCTCGACCCGGCACGGTTCATGCGTGTCCACCGGAGCGCGCTCGTCAACCTCACGTGCGTCCGCGAGATGGTCCCCTGGTTTTCGGGCCGGTACAAGATCGTTCTCACGGGCGGCCACGAGGTGACGGCCAGCCGCTCGCGCTCGCGCGAGCTCCGCGACCGGCTCAGCCTGTAGGACCGCCGGGCGGGGCGGCCTGGGGGATTCGCTGTGCCGGCCGCCGCGCCGCGCGCCGTACACTGCCACCTGTCCCCCACCGAGGGCGCCGCCCGGTCGCCCTCCCGTCCCATGCCGTTCCGCCTCACCGCCCCGCTCCTGGTCGCCCTCGTGTTGTCCGCCGGGCCGGCCCTGGCCCAAGAGCCGGCGGTCCGCGTCCGCGTCCTCTCCCGCGAGGCGCCGCGCGCGGTCGAGGTGTCGGCCGACACCGCCCCGCTAGCCGTCGTCGTCGACGGCCGGACCGTGGGGACGCTCGGCCCGGGCGCCGCGCTCCGCGTCGTGCCGCGCGCGTCGGGCGTCGAGGTCGAGGGCGGCGGCCTGCGCGGGCGGGGCGGCCGCGTGGTCGTCGCCGGCCCGGGCGTCCGCGTCCGAGCGGGGCGAACGGACCGCCGCTACGCCGGAGCGCTGGAGGCGACGGCGGCCGGCGGGCGCCTGGAGCTCGTCAACGAGACCCCACTCGAAGCTTATGTGTCGAGCGTGGTCGCGTCGGAGTACCCGTTCCGGGAGATCGAGGGGGCCAAGGCGCAGGCCGTCATCGCGCGGACCTACGCGCTCCGCCGGGGCGGGGCGGCTGGGGCCTACGACCTCGACGACCACACGGGCTCGCAGGTGTACCGAGGCGCTGGCGCCGAGACCGAGACCTCGCGGCGGGCGGCGGCCGAGACGCGGGGCGAGGTGCTCCGCTACGGCGGCGCGCTCGCCGAGACGCCCTACTTTTCGTCGTCGGGCGGCCACACGGCCGACAACGAGGCCGTCTGGAACGGCGCCCCGCTCCCCTACCTCCGCGGCGTGGCCGACCCGTACGACGCCGCCTCGCCGCACCACGCGTGGGAGGCGACCGTCGACGCGGGCCGCCTCCACGCCGCGCTCTCGGACCGCTTCGGCGGGCGCGTGACGGGCTTCTCGGTCGTCCGCCAGTCGCGGACGGGACGCGTCCAGGAGATCGCGCTCGACGGGGCGGGGCGGCCGACGATCTCGGGGAGCCAGTTCCGCAGCGCGGTCAACGCCGTGCTCGGCGCCAAGACGATCCGGAGCACGCGGTTCGAGGTCGCCCGCGACGGGGGCGCGTACGTGTTCACGGGCGGCGGCTTCGGCCACGGCGTCGGCATGAGCCAGTACGGCGCGCGCGGGCAGGCGCTGGCGGGCCGGTCCTACCGCGACATCCTCGCCTTCTACTTCGCGGGGACGGCGCTCGCGGGCACCGGCGGCGAGCGCTACGCGACCCTCGACCGCCCCGCCCCGCCCGTGGCCCCGGCCTACGCCCCGCCAGCCTACGCCGCCCCGCCCGCGGCGAGCGGGGTGGTGGTCCGTCGGCGGCCGGCGCCGCGCCGGGAGGCGCCGGCCAGGGCGGAGCCGACAAAGCGGCGCGTGGCGTGGTAGGGGCGGGGCGGCCGTGTTTCCCGCCCCGCTCGTAGCGGGCGGGGTGGCGGCGAACCCTACCGCCCCGCCCGGCGCACGGCCACGCTCGCGGCAACCTTCAACGGGTCGACCGCCGGCGCGACCGGCGGGTTGTAGACCAAGTCGAGGTCCTCAGCCAACTCGCGCGCCGTGGCCCCGGCCTGGACGAGCGGGACGAGCACGTCGGCCCGGAGCGCGGCGCCCTCGGCCGACACGATCTGGCCACCCAGGAGCCGCCCCGCCCCGCGCTCGACGACGAGGCGGACGTCGATGGGGCACGAGCCGGGGAAGGCCGCCGTGCGCGTCCAGTGGCGGACGTCGGCGGCGACGGCGTCGAGCCCGGCGTCCGCCGCCTGGGCGAGTGACAGGCCGACGGAGCCCACCTCGATCCCGAACGCTTTGACCGCGACGCCGCCCGCGATGGGGCGGAACGTGTCGGCCCGGCCGCCGCGCGAGGCCGCGTTGCGGGCCGCCACGCGCGCCGAGCGCCGGCCGGTCGGCGCGAGCGGCCACAGGACGCGCCGGCCGTCCGGCGCGCGCGGGACCTCGGCTACGTCGCCGCAGGCCCAGACGTTGGCGAGCGACGTCTTCATGCGGTCGTCGACGGCCAGCCCGCCCATCTCGCCCACGCGGGCGCCGGCCGCGACGGCGAGCTCGGTCCGCGGCTCGACGCCGATCGACACGACGACCATCTGGCAGCCGACGAGCTCGCCCGCGTCCGTGCGGACCGCGCGCACCCGCCCCGCCCTGTCCGCGAGGATCTCGGTCGGCTTCTCAGCGCGGACCGCGACGCCGGCCGCGGCGACGGCCCGGTCCATGAGGTCGCTGGCCTCGCACGCGACCGTGTTGTTGAGGACGCGGCCGGACGGGTCGAGGATCGTCGCCTGGAGGCCACGGTCGCGGACGGCCTCCGCCATCTCGACCCCGATGTAGCCGCCGCCGGCCACGACCACGTGGCGGACGGACTCGGTCTCCAGCCAGAGCCGGACGGCCTGGGCGTCTTCCAAGTCGCGGATGACGAACACGCCCGCGGCGTCCTCGCCGGGCACGCCCAGCCGCCGCGCGCGGGCGCCGGTCGCCAGGATCACCCGGTCGAACCGCTCCTCGCGCTGCGCCCCGTAATCGAGCGCGTCGACCACGAGCCGCCCCGCCCGGGCGTCGAGCGCCGTCACGCGCTCGCGCAGGCGGACCTCGAACCCCCGGCTGCGTTCGAGTTTCTCGGCCGTGTTCACGACGAGCGCGTCCGCCCCGCCCAGGTGGCCGGCGATGTAGTACGGGATCTCGCACGTCCCGATCGAGACGTGGCGGCCCTCTTCGAACATCACGACCTCGGCGTCCGGCGCCTGGCGCTTGGCCTCGGCGGCGGCGGCGGGGCCGGCCGCGAGGCCGCCGACAACGGCGATGCGCATGGGACGGGCGGGGTGGTGGAGTCGCGGGCGGGGCGGTCGAACCTACGCCCGCTCGGCGAGCGAGTCGGCCACGTCGTCGTGGGGGACGCCGGCCGAGTGGCGGTGCGACGTGGGTTCGAGGTGCGACGTGATCTGCACGCGGCTCTGGGGGAACAGCGCCCGCTGCCGGGCCTCGACCTGGG
Organism: Rubrivirga litoralis; assembly: GCF_031846415.1. Taxonomy (NCBI): domain Bacteria; kingdom Pseudomonadati; phylum Rhodothermota; class Rhodothermia; order Rhodothermales; family Rubricoccaceae; genus Rubrivirga; species Rubrivirga litoralis. The sequence continues at coordinate 7,731 of NZ_JAVRHT010000032.1, forward strand.
ACGCCCGCTCGTGGGCGTCGTCGAGGCGGAGCGCGTCGGGGAGCAGGAGGTGCTGCTCCAGCCACACCTGGTCGTTCACGCGCCGGTGGCGGACGTGGTGATGGCCCTGGATCAGCCCCTCGGCCTCGGCCGCCGCCAGCACGTCCAGGACGCGCGCCGTCTCGGCGTCGTCGGCGCGCTCCATCAGCCCGCCGTAGGCGTCGCGGATGAGGCGCCCGCTCGTCCACAGGATGTTGGAGCCGGCGAGGAGCGCGACGACCGGGTCCAGCCACTCGATCCCGGTCACGACGACGAGGCCGACGCCGGCGAGCACGCCCAGGCTCGTCCACATGTCGGTGAGGACGTGGTGGCCGTTGGCGACGAGGACGAGCGCGTTCGTCCGCTTCCCGACGCGCACGAGCGTCGCGCCGAGCACGAGGTTGACGAGCGCGAGCGCGGCCGTGATCGCGAGGCCCACGCCCAGGTTCTGGAGCTCCGGCCCGACGATGAGCGCCCGGATGGCTTCGTAGCCAATCGCGAGCGCGGCGACCAGGATGAGCGCGCCCTCCAGCCCGGCCGAGACGTAGGCGATCTTGCCGTGCCCGTACGGGTGCGCCCGGTCCGGCGGCTGGGCCGCGTACCACAGGCTGAACCCGGCGACGGCCGTCGCGAACAGGTGGACCACCGACTCGAGCGCGTCGGAGAAGATGGCCGTCGAGCCCGTTAGCCCGTACGCCGCGAGCTTCCCGACCAGCATGACGACCGCGACGACGAGGCTGGCCGCCATCGCCACGCGCTGCTGCCGCTGGACGTCCGCCCGCTCCGCGGCGCTCGCGGGCGGGGCGGGGCGGGGCTCGTGGCCGGCGTGGAGGAGCATGGCGCTTGGACCGCCCCGCCCGCCGGGGGGTTTCGGGCGGGCAGCGGGCAGCGACGACAACCGCCCCGCCCAGGCGTGGGCGGGGCGGCCGACGTAGCGGCGTTGCATGCAACGCCGTCGGGGCGCGGCGCACGGGCGGCGGCGGGCGGGGCGGTGACGCCATCCAGAACAGCCCCGCCCACCTCGGCCACGGCGGCCGCGGCCGAGGCGCCTGACATGGGCGGGGCGGCACTGAGCGGGGCGGTGCCTGCCCAAGCCGCCCCGCTCACCCCGGACACGACGAGTCGTGTCCCTACGGGCGCCGGTTGCCGGCCGGTTGCGCCAACCTTTCCCGCCCCGCCCCGTTTTTCCACCGTCCCTCTCTCCCCCCAAAAATCCCATGACCCTCGACCACGTCGGCATCGCGCTGTCGGACCCCGAACAAGAAGCCGTCTTCCGGCGCCTGCTCGACGCGGCGCCGTACAAGACCGAGGCGGTCGAGCGCGAGGGCGTGGCGACGACGTTCTTCGGCGACGGCGGCCAGGGCGGGGCGGCGCCCAAGCTGGAGCTCCTGGAGGCGACCCGCGACGACTCGCCCGTGGCGACGTTCGTGGCGAAGCGTGGCCCGGGCGTCCACCACCTCGCCTTCGAGGTCGGCGACCTGGAGGCCGAGATGGAGCGCGTGCGCGCGGCGGGCTTCCGCCCCCTCGCCGACGCCCCCAAGCCCGGTGCCGACGGCAAACGCATCGTGTTCCTCCACCCCAAAGACACGGCCGGCGTGCTCGTCGAGCTGGTCCAGAGCGTCCGCCCCGCCCCGGCGTGGACGACGCTGGCGACCGACACCGGCGACCGCGCCGTCCAGGTGTCGGGTCCCGACGACGGCCCGCCGCTCGTGGTCCTGCACGGGGCGCTGGGCTCGACGGAGTTGGAGACCGACCGGCTCGTCCGCGTGTGGGAGCGGACGTTCCACGTGCACGCGCTCGATTTTGCCGGCCACGGGCGGAGCGCCGCCACCCCGCCCGACGGACCGCCGACGTGGGAGACCTACACGGCCGACGCCGTCGCGCTCCTGGACTCGCTGGACCGCCCCGCCCGCGTGTTCGGGTTCTCGATGGGCGGGGCGGTCGCGCTCGCCGCCGCGCTCGCCCGCCCCGCCCTCGTCGGGCGCCTCGCCGTCCACGGCGCGAACGTGCAGTGGAACCAGGCCGAGGTCGAGGCGATGGTCGGGCCGATGGCCCCGGAGCGGATGGCCGAGGCGACCCCGTTCTGGGCGCGGCGCCTGGAGGAGACGCACGGGGCGGGGTGGCGCGGCCTCGTGGCCGACCTCGTCGCCTTCACGCGCGGCCTCCCGGACGCCTGGCTGGAGGACGCCGACCTCGCCCGGATCGCGTGCCCCACGCTGGTCTCCGCCGGCGACCGCGACCGCTACTTCGACGTCCGCCACGCGGTCGGCCTCTGGCGCGCGGTCCCGGACGCGCGGCTCCAGATCCTCCCCGGCCTCGACCACCCCATCCAGGGCGTCGACGTGCCGACGTTCGCGGGCGGGGTGGCGGACTTCCTGCTCGCGTAGCCTTCCGCCCCGCCCGCGCCGAGTGTCGTGACGCGGGCAGGGTGGCGTGACGCGCCGCCGTCACCGGCGGGCACGAACCTGGGCGGTCCCGCGTACGCCACTCCGCCCCGCCCCGCCCGTTGGGTCCGCCCGCCAGATTGGTTGCGGACGGGGTGGCCGCCCCGCCCCGTGCCCGCCCCGCCCCGTGACCGAAGCGCTCGCCGACAAGCTCAAGCACCTGCCCACGTCGCCCGGCGTCTACCAGCACCAGGACGCCGAGGGCACGACGCTCTACGTGGGCAAGGCCAAAAACCTGCGCAGCCGCGTCAGGAGCTACTTCCAGGACGGCCGCCCGCGCGAGGGGCGCATCCAGGCCCTCGTCAAAAAGGTGGTCGACGTCGAGGTCATCGTGACCGACACCGAGGCCGAGGCGCTCATCCTCGAGAACAACCTGATCAAGCGGCTCAAGCCGCGCTACAACGTCCTCCTGAAGGACGACAAAAGCTACCCGTTCATCTGCGTCAAGAACGAGCGCTTCCCCCGCGTCTTCCCCACACGCACCGTCCGCCGCGACGGCTCGCTCTACTACGGGCCGTACACGGACGCCAAGGCGATGAAGCTCGTCCTCAAGACGATCAAGGACCTGTTCAAGCTCCGGTCGTGCTCGCTCCACCTCAGCGAGGCGGCCATCGAGGCCGGCAAGTTCCAGCCGTGTCTGGACTACCACATCCAGCGGTGCGCGGCGCCGTGCGTGGGCTACGAGACCGAGGCCCACTACAACACGACCATCGAGCAGATCAAGACGCTCCTCGAAGGCAAGACCGGCGAGCTCCGGGCGCTCCTCCAGGACGAGATGGCCTCGCTCGCCGCCGACAAGAAGTTCGAGGAGGCCGCCGAGTACCGCGACCGGATCGCCGCGCTCAAGAAGTACAGCGAAAAGCAGAAGGTGGTGACCGACGAGCAGGTCGACCGCGACCTGTTCGCGCTCGCCGTCGAGCGCGAGGACGACGTGGCCGTCGGCGTCCTGTTCAAGGTCCGCGAGGGGAAGATCGTGGGCCGCCAGCACAAGGTGCTCCGCGGCATCGAGGGGGCCGAGGACGCCGACCTCATGCAGCGGTTCGTCGACGACCACTACGCCGGCGCCACGTTCTTCCCCGACGAGGTGTACCTGGCGTCGGAGCTCGCCATGCCGTCGGCCGTCGAGGAGTACCTCCGCGACGCGCGAGGCAAACGGGTCGAAGTCCGTGTGCCCCAACGCGGAGAGAAGGTCGACCTCATGAACATGGTCGAGGCCAACGCGCGCCTGCTCCTCGGCGAGTGGCAGCTCCAGAAGGAGAAGCGCGACGAGGACCGGATCCCGCGCTCGGTGATGGCGCTCCAGCGCGACCTCCGCCTGAAGAAGCCGCCCCGCCGGATCGAGTGCTTCGACATCTCGCACCTGGGCGGCACCGGCACCGTCGCGTCGTGCGTGGTCTTCCAGGACGGCAAGCCACGTAAGAGCGACTACCGGACCTACAAGATCCGGACGGTCGAGGACGGCAAGCCCGACGACTTCCAGTCGATGCGCGAGGTCGTCGAGCGCCGCTACGCGCGGCTCCTGCAGGAGAACGGCCCGTGGCCGGACCTCGTGATCATCGACGGCGGCAAAGGCCAGCTCTCGTCGTCCGTCGAGTCGCTCAAGCGCGTCGACGTGTACGGCAAGTTCCCCGTCGTGGGGCTGGCCAAGCGGCTGGAGGAGGTCTTTTTCCCGGGCGAGAGCCAGTCGACGATCATCCCCCGCACGTCGTCGTCGCTCCGCCTCATCCAGCGCGTCCGCGACGAGGCCCACCGCTTCGCGGTGACGGCGCAGCGGAAGCAGCGGCGGATCAAGGACCTCCGCAGCGAGCTCCTCGACATCCCGGGCGTGGGCGCGAAGACGGCCAAAAAGCTCCTCACCGAGCTCGGGAGCCTCAAGGCGGTCAAGGCCGCGGGCGAGGCCGAGATCGCCGCGGTCACCGGCCCGTCGGTGGCCCGCAAGATCCGCGCGCACTACGACGCCGCCCCGCCCGAGGCGGCCTGAGGGCGGGGCGGGCGCCCTGGGCGTGGGCGGGGCGGTTCCACCCGCGCGGCGCTCGCCACCCCGCCCGCATCGTCCACCACCCCTGGCTACGCCGTCCCTTCGGGGTGTCCCCTCCTGGCTGCGCCGTGTCCAGGAGGGAGACTCCTCCCGCCCCGCTCAATCTGAACGCTGATAAAGCAGAAGACCTCTTGATCCTGCACTAGGGAGCAGGCCTGTACCTGGTACCCCGTACCTCCCCGACGTCTAGCGCACCGCCGTCCCGATCCGGTCCCAGTGGGGCGCGCCGGCCGCCTCGTCCCACGAGAAGTAGACGGCGACGGCCTTCCCGATGAGGTGGTCCTCGGGGACGAACCCCCACGTCCGGCTGTCGGCCGAGTCGTCGCGGTTGTCGCCCAGGACGAAGTAGTAGTCCTGGGCGAACGTGTAGGTCTCGGCCGGGACACCGTCGACGAGGAAGCCGCGCGCCGTGCGCTCGGCGCGGTGGCCCTCGAACCGCTCGATGACCGTGCGGACGACCGGCCACGAGGCGTCGTCGAGACGGACCGTGGCGCCGGCGCGGGGGACGACGATCGGGCCGTAGTCGTCGAGGCTAAAGTGGAAGGCCGCCGGGAAGGCCGCGCTCCCGTCGCCCAGCGGGCGGACGAGCGGATAGACGGCGTCGACGCCGGGGAGCGCCCGGAGCCGGTCGGCCTGCCCCGCCGTCCCCTCGATCAGCCAGAGCCCGGCCGCCCGGCGCTCGATGCGGCCGTCGAGCCCGAGGAGCGCGTCGGGCGGGAGCGGCTGGGACAGCCGGACCTCCCACAGCTGGCGCCCCACGGGCGGGGCGGGCTGCGCCTCGGCCCCGATGCGGACCTCCTTGGCCCGGATCGCGAGCGTGTCGCCGGGGAGCGCCACGACGCGCTTGATGTAGGGCGTCCGCCGCGCGGGCTCGGGGTCGAGCCCCGGCGGGTAGTTGAACACGGCCACGTCGCCGCGGTCGGGGTCGTCGAACCCGGGCAGGCGCGCGCCGAAGAGGCGCGGCCCGTAGTGGAGCTTCGAGACCAGCACGAAGTCGCCCACGAGCAGCGTGTCCTCCATCGACGTCGACGGGATGCGGAACGCCTCGAACGCGACGGCGCGCAGGAGCACGGCCACGAGGACTGCCCCGCCCACGACGCGGAGCCACGCCCACAGCTCGGCCGCCCCGCCCCGCCCCGCGGCAGGTCTATCCTGGCGGCGGTCGGCGCCCGGCGCCACCGGAGGCGCCCCGTTCGGGCCGGGCGCGCCGTCGCCAGCGGCGAGCGGCGGGGCGGCCTCCCCCACCGCCCCGCTCCCGGGTCGGGGCGGGGCGGGCGAACGGTCGGGCGGGGTGGCGTCGAGCACGGGCGGGGTCCGGTCGGGGGCCGACGGAACGGGGCCGCCCCGCCCACTCGTTCCCACTCGTTTCCCAGCGCGGCGCTACGGGATCGGCTGGAAAAAGCGGCGGAGCCGGGGGATCGGCGGGAGGTAGCGCTCGAACGAGAGGAACGTGAACAGCGCCTTCCCCACGAGGTGCGTCTCGGGCACGAACCCCCAGTAGCGGCTGTCGACCGAGTTGTCGCGGAAGTCGCCCATGACGAAGTAGTAGTCCTGGTCGAACGTGTAGGTCGCGGACGGGACGCCGTCGATGAGCACCGCCCCGCCCTCGCCCTGCGTGAGGTCGCGGCCCTCGTAGCGGACGATGGCCTCGGCGTAGGTCGGGAGCGTCCGCTCGTCGAGCACGACGGTCAGGCCGCGGCCGGGGACCACGAAGGGCGGGACGTGGTCGGGGTTCTTCCCGAACGTCGGGTCGCGCCAGGACTCGTCGAGCACGAACGGGTCGACGCGGGCCACCTCGGGGAGCGCCTCGAGCGCGGCCACGCCCACCGGCGTCGCGAACACGTCGTACTCGCGGGGCTCGGCGATCGCGGCGCCGTCGCGGCGGTCGCTGCCGGGCAGGAGCGTCACGCCGAGCTCGGCGAGCTGCCGCGCGTTCGGGCGCGTGGCGCCGGTCGCCGTCACGCGCCACCGCTGCTTGAGCGTCGGCCCGAGCGGGACCGGCTCGCCGCCGATGTGGAGGACCTTGTCGAGGACCGCGACCGTGTCGCCGGGCGTCCCTACGATCCGCTTGATGTAGGGCGCCCGCCGCTCGACGGGCGTCGACTCGGGAATCGCCCCGCGCTCGACGTCGACGGCGGACGGGTAGTTGAACACGGCCACGTCGCCGCGCTCGGGCTCGGAAAACCCCGGCAGCCGGGTCTGCGGGAGCTCGACGCCCGGGAGGTAGACGCCCGTGAACGGGATGCCGATCGTGCTCGGCGTCCGCGGCCCGTAGTTCAGCTTCGAGACGATGAGGAAGTCGCCCACGAGCAGCGTCTCCTCCATCGACTCGGACGGGATGCGGAACGGCTCGAAGATGAACGTCCGCAGCAGCAGGATGATGACGATGGCCTTGGCCCAGAACCACAGGTTCTCCTTCATCGTCGGCTTGGCCGGCGCCTCGCGCCGCCGGCCGTCCGCCCCGCGCGGCGTCCGTTTTCGGTTCTGTCGGGTCGTGGTCGTGGCCAAGCGGGTAGGGGGCGAGCCCTCGGGGCGGACCCGGAGGGCGGACCGTGGGGGGCGGGGCGGTCGAAGCTACGGGCCGCCCCGCCCCAGGGTGCGGGCGGGGCGGACGCTGGCGGCCCTAGCGGTGGATGATCCAGCGGTCGCCGGCCGCCCCGGCCCACCGCGGCGGCCGCACCTCGCGGACGTAGAACTCGGTCCCGTTGTAGCCCGTGCGGTACCACGTCCGCCGCGCGAACGAGTGGTAGTAGTCGAGCCACGGGACCGGCCGGCGCTCGGCGGCGAGGCGCCGCGCGAGGTCGGCCTTGAGGGCGGGGAGGAACGCCGCCTGCTCCTCGTCGGCGGCGATCATGAGGCCGCGCCCGAACGGGCCGTCGAGGTCGAGGACGAGCACGGGGATCGTGTCGTTGACGGCGAACCAGTACTCGAACTGGACGTGGTCCGAGCCGCCGTAGCCGTAGCGCTTCTGGGCGTCGCCGTTCCGCGTGGGGTCGCCGAAGGCGGCCTGGAGCTGGCCCCGGAGCACGGCCGTCGACGTCGTGTCGATGGCGGCCGCCCCGCCCGTCGGCGCCGAGAGCCAGAACGCCTCGCCGTACTGCTCCAGGAACGGCCCCTGCTCCCGCGGCCGCACCTTCTCCCACCGGAGCGTGGCCATCCGGGCCACGCGGATGGCGCTGTCGGCGCGGGCCTCGTGGGCGCGCCGCGCGAGGTCCGACGCCGCCTGCCGCCGCTCGCGCGACGCCGCGTAGGCCGCCAGGTGGGGGTCCCCCGCCCCGCCCGGGCGGGGCGGGCGGGGCGGCACGCGCGGGCCGATCTCGGCGAGCGCCTCGGCCGCGCGCGCGGCGCTGCGCTGGCGCTGCAGCAGGTCGACCACGTTCTGGGCGTGGGGGGCAGGGGACCCCGGAGAGGGAAGGCAGAAGAGGACGAGCACGACGGCCGCGGAGCGGAGCCACCCCGCCCCGCCCCCCCGCTCCAGTCCCCGGTCCCCAGTCCCCATGTCCCTACCTCACTCCATCGAGAGGACCGCCAGGAACGCCTCCTGCGGGACCTCGACGGCGCCGACCTGCTTCATCCGCTTTTTCCCCTCCTTCTGTTTTTCCAGCAGCTTCCGCTTGCGCGAGATGTCGCCGCCGTAGCACTTGGCCGTCACGTCCTTGCGGAGCGCCTTGACCGTCTCGCGGGCGATGACCTTGTTGCCCAGCGCCGCCTGGATGGCCACGTCGAACATCTGGCGCGGGATGAGCTCGCGGAGCTTCGTCGAGAGCCGCCGCCCCATGTCGTAGGCCTTCTCGCGGTGGACGATCGTGCTCAGCGCGTCGACCGTGTCGCCGTTGAGCATCACGTCGAGCTTGACCAGCTTCGAGGCCCGCTCGTCGATAAAGTCGTAGTCGAACGACGCGTAGCCGCGGCTGACCGACTTGAGCTTGTCGTAGAAGTCGAAGACGATCTCGGCGAGCGGGAGCTCGTACTTGAGGTTCACGCGGTCCGTCGTGAGGTACTCCTGCGTGAGGTACGTCCCGCGGCGGTCCTGGCAGAGCCCCATGAGCGCACCCACGTACTCGGTCGGCGTGATGATCTCGGCCTTCACGTAGGGCTCGCGGACCTCGTGGATCTGGCCGGGGTCGGGCATCTCCGACGGGTTCTCGACCTCGACCGCCTCCCCGCCCGAGAGCTCGACCGTGTAGCGGACGTTGGGCATCGTGGTCACGATGTCGAGCCCGAACTCGCGGTCCAGCCGCTCCTGCACGACCTCCATGTGGAGCATGCCGAGAAAGCCGACCCGGAACCCGAACCCGAGCGCCGCCGACGTCTCGGGCTCGTACGTGAGCGCGGCGTCGTTGAGCTGGAGCTTCTCGAGGGCGGCGCGGAGGTCCTCGAAGTCGGCCGAGTCGGTTGGGTAGATGCCCGAGAACACCATCGGCTTCACGTCGCGGTAGCCGGGGAGCTGCGTGTCCGCCCCGCCCTTCTGGTGCGTGACGGTGTCGCCGACGCGCGTGTCGGCCACGTCCTTGACCGAGCCGATGAGGTAGCCGACCTCGCCCGGGCCAAGCTCCGCGACCGGCTCCATCCCCATCTTGAGGTGGCCGATCTCCTCGGCGAAGTACCGGGCGCCCGTGGCCATGAACTCGATGGCGTCGCCCTTGCGGAGCGTCCCCTCCTTGACGCGGACGTAGACGACGGACCCGCGGTAGGTGTCGAACGTGGAGTCGAAGATGAGCGCCTGGAGCGGGGCGTCGGGGTCGCCGGTCGGGGCCGGCACGCGCTCGACGATCCGGTCGAGCACGGCCTCGACGCCCTGCCCGGTCTTCGCGCTCACGTGGAGGACGTCGTCGGGGTCGCCGCCAATGAGGTCGGTGATGGACTGGGCGACCAGCTCGGGCTCGGCGCTCGGCAGGTCCACCTTGTTCAGGACCGGGATGATCTCGAGGTCCTGGCCGATCGCCATGTAGAGGTTCGAGATCGTCTGCGCCTCGATCCCCTGCGCCGCGTCGACGACCAGGATGGCGCCCTCGCACGCGTTGAGCGCGCGGCTCACCTCGTAGGTGAAGTCGACGTGGCCCGGCGTGTCGATGAGGTTGAGCACGTACCGCTCCTTGTCCGGGGCCTGGTACCCCATGCGGATGGCGTGGCTCTTGATCGTGATGCCGCGCTCGCGCTCGAGGTCCATCGAGTCCAGCACCTGCGCCTGCATCTCGCGCGACGTCAGCGTGCCGGTCGCCTCGAGGAGGCGGTCGGCCAGCGTCGACTTGCCGTGGTCGATGTGGGCGATGATGCAGAAGTTCCTGATGCGGCTCTGGTCCACGAGGGCGGGGCGGGGTGGCGCGGGTTTCGGTCAACGGTGAAACTAGCGCCGGGCGTGCCGGCCCCGGCGGAAATCCCGGTGCGCTCGGGGCGCGCGCAGGAGCGCCTGCGTGTGGGCGCGCCGGCACAGAAGCCTGGAGGCGGCCGCCCCGCCCCGCCGCGGTTGGGCCGGGGGCGGGGTGGAGCCGTTGCCCGCCGCCTCCGCCCCGCCCCCGCGGCCGGCGCACGCGGCCGGGGCGGCGTCAAGGAAGGTCGACGAGCCGGTACACGTCGGCGAGCGGGACGGCGAGGCCGAGCGCGGCGCTCTCGACGACGGCGTCGAGGCCTTCGACGAACCGGAGCGCCCCGCCCTCGGGCTGGGGCACGATCCGCGTGACCGCGGCGGCGTCGACCTCGACGATCCAATACTCGACGAGGCTCTCGATCCCAGCGTACGCCCGGAGCTTCGCGCCGCGGTCGCGCCCCACGGTCGACGGCGAGACGATCTCGACGAGGAGCGTCGGGTTGAGGAGAACGGCAGGGTTGTCGTCGGTGTACTGGGGCTCGTCGCACGTGAACACGAGGTCGGGGTAGCTGTACCGGCCGGCCTCCGTCCGTACGCGCTGATCGCCTACCCCGCCCCGCCACCCGCGCTGCGTCATCGGTCCGTGGAGGGCGGCTGAGAGGTTCAGCACGACCTGGTTGTGCGCCGGGCTCGCCCCGGCCATCGCCACCGTCCCCGTCTCGTCATAGCCGTGGACAGGAACGACCACGCCGTCCCAGTACTCGTAGCGTTCGCCCTCGGGCGCGGCGGCGTCGAAGGCGAGGTACTCCTCGACGGTCATGCGGGCGGGGCGGACAGCGGACATGGCTCCGGGCGGGGTGGGAACGTCAAGGTAGGGACCGCCCCGCCCACGCCCAGCGGAGGCGCGGGCGGGGCGGCGCCTTGACGCGGGCCGCCCCGCCCCGCATCTTCACAGGCCACTCACGGAGAGCGCCTTGATCGACACCGCCCCGCCCGCCCTCGCCGCCACGGCAGGCCACCCCGTCCCCGAACGGGACGTCGACTGCCTCCAGTGCGGGGCGGGGCGGGTCGGCGCCTACTGCCACGCCTGCGGCCAACACGAGTCGGTGGCGGACCGGCTCACGTTCCGCTCGCTGTGGCACGACTTCCGGGTCCGCCGGCTGAACCTCGACCGCGGGCTCGGGCGGACGCTCCTCGACGTGGTGCTCCGGCCCGGGTACGTCGCGCGGGCGTTCGTGGAGGGCCGGCGGCAGACGTACACGCACCCGATCACGCTGCTGTTCGTGCTGTACGCGGTGTACGCTGTGGTCGCGGGGCTCCTCGACGAGCCGCTTCAGGCGGTGATGCGGGCGCAGATGGAAGCGCAGATGCCAGCCGGAGACGAGATGACGTCGGAGATGGATGACGTCGTCAGCGTGATGTCGGAGGTGGTGCGAGTGCTCTACACCTACGGCGCGTACTTCTCCGTCCTCGTCATCCTCCCATTCGCGGGGCTCCTCCGGTGGCTCCTCGGCGACCGGGGTCGGACCGTCGCGGAATACGCCGTCTTCGCCGCCTACGTCGAGGCCGCCGTCGTCCTCCCAAGCGCCCTCGTCCTCACCCCGCTCATGGCGTTGACGGGACTGTCGTGGATCGGAATGCTCAGCTTCGTCCTGTACCTGGTCTACGCCGTGTGGGGCGTGGCGCAGTTCGTGGACGATCGCCACCCGGGCACGCTTGCCCTAGCCGGACTCTCGATGACAGTCGCCCTGGTCTTCTACTTCGGCTTGTTCATGGTCGCCGCTTTTAGCTACGGGATTTACATCGCCATCCAAGCCGCTCACGCCGCCGGCTGAGCCCCGGGCTGCCCGCCCTACTCCCCCGCCCCGCCCTCGCTCGCGTCCCGCCGCGCGCGGACGACCTCAACGGCCAGCAGCGCCAGCCCGACCACCATCAGGAGCCCCGAGAGCGCCGGCCGCCACACGCCCACGCCCCGCCCGAGCGCCCACGCGAGGACGTTCGTGAGCGCGAGCCCCACCCCGCCCGCGAGGGCGGTTAGACCGAGGCGTTCAGACCGGGTCATCCCCCCGCACGCGCCAGTCGGAGCCGTCGACGACCCGGCCGTCTTGCCAGACGACCCAATGGGACGTGTCCATCTGGAGGTTGCCGTATTCCGGCCCGTGTCGCTCCCGCCGAAGGCGCTCGACCTCAGCCAGCCGCTCGGCGACAGGGCGGCTCAGCCAGTACGCCGAATCACGCACCACCCCGCCCCGGCTGTTCCCGCCCCACCCGGCGTCGCGGGCGGGGCGGTCGTCGCCCTGGGCGGGGCGGCCGTCATCGGAGCGGGGCGGCCTAGACATCGAGGTCCTCGACGGTCGCCGCCTGCTCCATGATGAACCGGAAGCGGGGCGCCGCGTCCTTGCCCATGAGGTCCGAGATCGCCAGCTCCGTCGCCACGCGGGCGTCGTCGGGGATCGTGACCCGGAGGAGCCGGCGCTTGGCCGGGTCGAGCGTCGTCTCGTTGAGCGTCTGCGGCATCATCTCGCCCAGCCCCTTGAAGCGTTGGACTTCGATCGTCGTGCGGGGGTTCTTCTTCTGGATCCGTCGGACGATCTTGTCTCGGTCGGCCTCGTCGAGCGCCCAGTGCGTCTCCTTGAGCGCGTCGACGCGGAAGAGCGGGGGCTGCGCGACGTAGACGTAGCCGCCGTCGACGAGCGGGCGGAGGTAGCGGTAGAGGAACGTGAGCAGGAGCGTCGCGATGTGGAGGCCGTCCGCGTCGGCGTCCATCAGCAAGATCAGCTTGTGGTAGCGAAGCTTGGTCAGGTCGAGGTCCTCGCCCACGCCGCAGCCCAGGGCGTCGACGATGTTCGAGAGCTCCTTGTTGGCGAGCACCTTGGCCTTCGTCGCCTGCTCGGCGTTGAGGACCTTGCCGCGGAGCGGGAGGATGGCCTGCGTGGTCCGGTCGCGGCCCTGCTTGGCGGAGCCGCCGGCCGAGTCGCCCTCGACCACGAACAGCTCGCTCTCCGACGGGTCCGTCGAGGCGCAGTCGGCGAGCTTGCCCGGGAGGTTGAGCCGGTGGCTGACGGCGCTCTTGCGGCGGACGCTCGACGCCGCGGCGCGCGAGGCCTGCCGCGCCTTGGCCGCCTGGATCACGCGCGCCACGATCGCCTCGGCCGTCGAGGGGTGGGCGTTGAGGTACTGCTCGAACTCGGTGCGGAAGGCGCCACTCACCGCGCTTCGCACCTCGGGGTTGTTCAGCTTCTCCTTCGTCTGCCCCTGGAACTGCGGGTCGACGTGGTACAGGTTGACGACGGCGACGAGCCCCTCGCGGACGTCGTCGGCCGTGAGCTCGAGCTTGCGCTGGCCCAGGTCGTGCGTCTCGATGTAGTTGCGGACGGCCTTGGTCACGCCGTCCTTCAGCCCCTGCTCGTGCGTCCCGCCGTCGCGCGTGGGGATGCCGTTGACGAACGACGTGATCTGCTCGCGCGGCGCCTCGGTCCACACAAAGCAGATCTCGGTGCGGAGGCCGTCGGCGAGCTCGTCCTGGCGGATCACGAACGGGTCGGGGTGGACGCGCCGCGTCTCGGCCTCTTTCACCAGGTGGTCGAGGTACTCGACGATGCCGCCCTCGTGGTGGTACTCGACGCGTTCGCCGGCCTTCTCGTCCTTGAACACGATCCGGAGCGCCCCGTTGAGGTACGTCTTGACCTCCAGGTTGCCCTTGATGGTCTCGGCGTCGAGGTCGGTCGTCTCGAAGATCTCGGGGTCCGGCGTGAACGTGATCGTCGTACCGCTCCCGCGGACGTTCTGGCGGAGCGTCTTCAGCTTCGAGACCGGGAGCCCGCGCGCGTACCGCTGCTCGTAGAGCTTGCCGTCGCGCTTGACCTGCGCCACGAGGCTTTCGCTGAGCGCGTTCACGACCGACGACCCGACGCCGTGCAGCCCGCCCGAGGTGACGTAGCTGGACCCGTCGAACTTGCCGCCGGCGTGGAGCGTGGTGAGGATGACCTGGAGCGCCGGCACCTTTTTCGTCGGGTGCTTGTCGACCGGGATGCCGCGGCCGTTGTCGCTCACCGAGACGGTCCGCCCGTCGCGGTGCAGGACGACCTCGATCTGGGTCGCGTAGCCATTCGTGGCCTCGTCGACCGCGTTGTCGACGATCTCCCAGACGAGGTGGTGGAGCCCGGCCTTGCCGGTGCCGCCGATGTACATGCCGGGCCGCTTGCGGACGGGCTCCAGGCCCTCCAGGACCTGGATGTCGGCGCCGGTGTACGTGTCTGCGGCGACCGGGCGGTTCTGAACTTCTGCCATAGCGTGCGTGGGGGGACGTTCGGGACCAAGGTAACGGGGGCGCTGTGACATCCGCGCGGCACGGGGCAGGGTTCAGGGTTCAGGGTTCAGGGTTCAGGGTTCAGGGTTCAGGGTTCAGGGTTCAGCAAAGATGACGGCCGCCCCGCCCGCAGTGTCAAGGGCGGGGCGGGGTGGTTGTCCCCGCGTTGTCCACCGCCCCGCCCGAACCAAGCAACCTCGAACCCACACAGAGCAACTCCGCCCCGCCCGCGCCGTCCTAGACCGCCCCGCCCGCCGCCCCGCCCGTGGAGACCGACCCGCGCCTCGAACCCTCTCGCCGCCCCGCCCCCGCGGTCGACCTTGCCGACCGGCCGACGGCGCTCGTCACCGGCTCCAACGGCGGCGTCGGGCTCGCGCTCGCCCAGAAGCTGGGCCGGGCGGGGTGGCGCGTGCTCCTGCACGGCCGAGACGGCGACAAGCTCGCGCGGGCGCACGCCAGGATGGACGTCGGCGCCCCGCACGAGGCGTTCCAGGCCGACCTCGCGAACCCCGACGCCGTCCGACGCCTGGCCGACAGCGTCCGCGAGGCGACCGACCGGCTCGACGTGCTCGTCCACAACGCGGGGCTCGTGCGGCCGTCGCGGGAGCGGACGGCGGGCGGGGCGGAGATGACGGTGGCCGTCAACGCGCTCGCGCCGTTCGTGCTCACGGAGGCGCTCCGCCCGCTCCTGGAACGCACGGCGGCCGATCACGACGGCGCCCGCGTCGTCACCGTCTCCAGCGAGGCCCAGAAGGCGGCCCGCCTGCCGGCGGCGAGCCCGGAGGGCGTGGCCGAGGTGCTCCGCGGCACGGGCCGCGAGCGCTACTCGTCGATCCGCGCCTACGCCCAGAGCAAGCTGGTCGCCACGGTCTGGACGCTAGAGCTCGCGCGGCGCCTGGAAGGCGCGGGCGTGACGGCCAACGCCTGCCACCCGGGCGTCGTCCGCACGGGCGTGTTCGGGGGCGTGGGCGGCGTCGTGGGGCTGCTCGCGCAGGCGGCGTCGCCCCTCTACCTCTCGCCGGAGCAGGGCGCTGAGAGCCCGTTCCTCCTCGCGACGGCCCCGCGCTACGGCCAGCGCACGGGCCGCTGGGTCACGCGCGGGCGGTTCCGCGGCCCCCACGAGGCCGCGCCGCCGGGCCAGGCCGCCGACCCGGCCGTGGGCGGGGCGGTGTGGGACGCGCTCGCCCGACTCGCCGGAGACTGACCGCCCCGCCCCGCTCGTCTGCCGACGTTCCAGCAGCGCCCTCCGAGACCGCCCCGCCCGCGCCGCGCTCCGTCAGGCCCACTCGACGGGGACCAGCCGGTCGTTGGGCCGGAGCTCGCGGCCGACCTTGCTCTCCGGCCGACCGTCGAGCTCTACGACGTCGGCCGTAAAGTCGAACGACGCGAGGAGGCCGTCGGCCTCGCCCTTGTTGTGCCCGAGCAGGCTCGACCCGACTCCGTAGCCGGCGACCGGCACGCCGGCCTGCTCGAACCGCTCGATCTTGTGCGGCGTGAACCCGCCGCTGGCGATGATGCCGACCGCCTCGAAGCCTTCCCCGTCGAGCGCCTCGCGGAGCCGCCGCACGAGGGGCGGGTTGACGCCGGTGAGCGCCGCGTCGGGCTCCCGGCGCGCGCGCTCGGCCAGCGAGCGGTCGACGAGCTTCTCGCTCGTGTCCACGCGGACGCCGCTGAGCGCGCCGTCCCCGAACGCCTCCCGCATCGCTCGGGCGACCGCGAGCGCGTCGGCGACGACGTCGTTGCGGTAGTCCACGAGGCTGACCACGCCCACGCTCGGCTCGTGCGCGCGGACGTACCGGGTAAAGGCGAGCGTCGCCTCGACCACGTCGCCGCCGAACGCCGCGATGAGCGCGTGCGGCATCGTCCCGGCCCCGCGCCCGCCCCACCACGCGCCGCCCGCGTCGCTCGACACGCTCCCCGCCCCGCCCACCATCGCGGCGTAGCCGTCCGGCGTCTGCACGCGCCAGTCGTCGTGGCGGGCGCCCATGAAGATGACCGGCTTGCCGGCCGCCGCGTCGATCACGCGCCGCACGTTCGAGGCCACGAGCGAGCGGCGGGCGAGCGTGCCCAGGAGCGGCGTTTCGAGGTGGGCGAAGGCCCGGTACGGCCCGCGGAGGAGCATCACGGTCTCCCACGGCTCGACCGAGTCGCCGTCGAGCAGCGTGTCGACGGCCACGGACGACGGCGCGTACCCGTCGGCAAGCTGCGTCTCGATCAGCCGCACGCCCTCGAACGCCCCGGCGACGACGCCCGCCCGCTTGGAAAACACCTGCATCGTCACGTGCGGATCGCGGCCGGCCTGGTCGAGCGTGGCGGCGGCCCGGACGAAGTAGCGGTCGGACAGCCACCCCTCGCGGATGCGCGGGTCAAAGTGGAAGACCGAGGCGGGAAAGCGGTCGAGGGCGCGGCGGAGGGCGGCGGCGCGGTCGTCGGGCATGGCGGGTGTGGGCGCGGGCAGCGGGGACGCGCGGCCGGCGGAGAAGTGCCATCGCCACCCCGCCCGGTCCAGGCCCGCGCCAGCGGCGGACGCGGGGGCGGGGCGGTGCCGCTCGCCGCCCCGCCCCGGGTGCCTCCCGCCTCGCACGGCCCCAGAGTGCAGCGGCAAGAGGTCTCTCGCGTGGAGGGGGAGACCGGCGCTCGATTCGACAACCACCCCTATCCCCTCCTGGCTAGGAGGGGGACTCTTCCCGCCCTGCCCAGTCTGTACGCCGATAAAGCAGAAGGCCCCTCGCTCCTGCACGAGCCTCCCCGCCCAGAGCGCGGGGGCGGGGTGGAGAAACGCGCTCCCCGGGCGGGGCGGTCAGGCCGCCTCCGCCACGATCCGCAGCACGTCCGCCCCGTAGGCGTCCCACTTGGCCGGGCCGACGCCCTTGACCGCCAGCATCTCGGCGTCCGTCGTCGGGCGGTGCGCGGCGAGCGCGCGGAGCGTCTTGTCGTTGAAGACGACGTAGGGCGGGACGGCCTTTTCGGTCGCCTGCTCCGTCCGCCACGCGCGGAGGGTCTCGAAGAGGGCCTCGTCCTCGGCGCTCAGGTCGTCGGCCTCTACGCCGCCCGAGGACCGCGCCGCCCCGCCCGAGCGACGGCCCGAGCCGAAGGCGGGGACCTCGACGTCAATGGCCTCGCGGTGGTCGAGCGCCTGGTCGCCCAGCGGCGTGAGCTCGATGACCGGGTACTCGTCGCCGCCGATGCGGAGGTAGCCCTTGAGCAGGAGGTCCTTGTAGATGCCGTCGGCGGCGCCCTGGCCGATCGTCTGGAGCCGGCCGTAGTACGGGTGCCGCTCGTACTTGTCCATGCCCTTGGCCTTCGACCCGGCCAGGATCTTGGCGAGCGTGACGCGGCCGACCGGCCACCGCAGGCGGCGGACGGCGTCCAAGAGCCCCAGCGCCACGCGCGAGTTCATGGGCAGCGCGTCCCAGTCCGGGAGCTCGTCCGGCGCGTCGCCCTTGAGGCGGGCGTTCGTGCGGCAGGCGTCGCAGCACTCGGCCGGGTCGACGTCCGTCGCCGCGTCGTCGCCGAAGTGGTCGAGGATCGTGCGGCGCCGGCAGTCCGACGACTGCGCGTAGCGGACGATGCCGAGGAGGCTGGCCGACTGGTCGCCGCTGTGCTTCTCGATGGACTTGAGCGCCTGGCTGACGGCCGTGGCGTCCCACGCCTGCGGCACCCACCGCCCCGCCCCCATCCGGTCCTCGCGCTCGGCGAGCGCCCCGGCCCGGCGGAGCCGGCTGAGCACGTTGGGGAGCTTGGCCCCGTGGATGCCGAGCGCGTCCGACATGCGGAGCAGGAAGTCGCCGTCCGTCTCGGCGCGCTCGCCGTCCTCGGGCGGGGCCGCGTTCTTGGCGGCGCGCTTGACGTAGCCCCAGACGCGGCGGAGGTCGTCGACGGTGGGCGCGCCCTGCTCGATAAACCACTCTTTGAGCTGGCGGTCCTGCGGCGCGTAGAGCAGGAGCGCCGTCGCGGGCCGCCCGTCCCGCCCCGCCCGCCCCGCCTCCTGGTAGTAGGCTTCGAGGTTCGAGGGGATCGACCAGTGGGCCACGAACCGGACGTCGCCGCGGTCGACGCCCATCCCGAACGCGTTCGTGGCGACGACCGTGTCGAGGCGCCCCGCGATAAACTGCTCCTGGACGTGGCTCCTCTCGGCGTCGGGGAGCCCGGCGTGGTAGGCCTCGCACGGGCGGCCCGTCTCGTCGCGGACGAACTGGGCCACGGCCTCGCAGTCCTTCCGCGTGCCGACGTAGATGAGCCCGGCCTCGCCCTGGTGCTCGTCCAGGAACTGCTTCAGCACGCGGCGCTTCTGCTTTTTGGTCGCCGTCTGCTTCACCTCGAACCGGAGGTTCGGCCGGTTGAAACCGGTGACGAGGTGGGCGGGGTGGCGGAGCTGGAGTTGGGCCGCGATGTCGTCCTGGACGCGCGACGTGGCCGTGGCCGTGAGCGCCACGCACGGCGGGCTGCCCATGGCCTCGCGGGCGGCGGCGATGTTGAGGTAGTCGGGGCGGAAGTCGTGGCCCCATTGCGACACGCAGTGGGCCTCGTCGACGGCCAGCAGCGCGACGTGCGCCTCGCGCAGCGACCGCTGGAACGACGGCACGCGGAGCCGCTCAGGCGCCGCGTAGATCATGGCCAGCTCGCCCCGGCGGAGCCGCGCGAGCACGTCGCGCTGCTCGTCGGCCGTCTGCGACGAGTTGACGTAGGCCGCGGCCACGCCGCGCCGCGTGAGCGCGTCGACCTGGTCCTTCATGAGCGCGATGAGCGGCGAGACCACGACCGTCACGCCGTCGGGCTTGAGGAGCGCGCCGAGTTGGTAGACGAGGCTCTTGCCGGCGCCCGTCGGCATGACGACGAGCGTGTCCTGACCGTCGAGGACGGGCCGGAGCGCGTCGGCCTGGCCGGGGCGGAGGTCGTCGAACCCGAAGTGCTCGCGGAGCGCGCGCCGCACGGCCTCGGGCTGGTATCCGGGGGCAACGGGCGGGGCGGCGGTCGGGGCGGCGGGCACGGGCGGGGCGGTCGGTTCGGGGGCGGGCACAGGGTACGAAACGGTCGGCCCCGCTACAGAGTGCGGCGGCCGGCTGACAGGTCGGGTGTCAGCGGGCAGAGATGCCCGCCCCGCCCATGCTGTGGGCGGGCACACTGGGCGGGGCGGGCACGCTGGGCGGGACGGATTCGTAGGGACACCGCGCGTGGTGTCCGCATTCGCCCGGCGGCGCACCACGCCACGGGCGGGGCGGCGGCGTCCAGAACCGCCCCGCCCTTGGGGTGCGCCTGCGTCGGACCCGGCGCGTCGTGTCCCTACGGGTGCCCGTCGTCAGGCCGCGCCGCGGCGGGCGGGGCGGCGCCCTCCGCGACCGCCTCGCCCGTCGCCGAGCTTCCGGCCGTCTTCCGCCCCGCCCGCGTGCCGGGGCCGGGCGGGGTGGGCATCTTCCGCCTTCCGCCTTCCGCCTTCCGCCTTCCGCCGCATGCCCGACCTCCCCGCCCGCACCGCCACCGTCGAGCGCCAGACCGCCGAGACGACCGTCCGCCTCACGCTCGACCTCGACGGCGGCACCTACCGGAACGCGACCGGCGTCGGGTTCCTCGACCACATGCTCGACCTGTTCGCCCGCCACGGCCAGTTCGGGCTGACCGTCGAGGCCGAGGGCGACCTCCACGTCGACGACCACCACACGGTCGAGGACGTCGGGATCTGCCTCGGGCGCGCGCTCGGGCAGGCGCTCGGCGACAAGACCTACGTCGCCCGCTACGGCGAGGCGACGGTCCCGATGGACGAGGCCCTCGCGCGTGCCGTCGTCGACCTCTCGGGCCGGGCGTACCTGGTGTTCGAGGGAGACTTCCGCCGCGACACCGTCGGCGACCTCTCGACCGAACTCGTCGAGCACTTCTGGTGGAGCGTGGCCGAGCACGCCCGGCTCACGCTGCACCTGGACGTGCTGCGCGGGCGGAACGACCACCACAAGGTCGAGGCCGTGTTCAAGGCCGCCGCCCGCGCCCTCCGCGCCGCCGTCGCCCGCGACGCGACGGGCGACCGGCTCCCGAGCACCAAGGAGGCGCTGTAGGCGGAGTCGTGGAGGCAGGCAAGGGACAGGTCGAGCGCACCCACCCCGCCCCTTTGACGGGAGCGGGGCGGGGACGAGCGGCCACCCTGGGCGGGGTGGCGAGCGCGGGGCGGGGCGGCTCGCCGCCGCTTACGACGCCGGCCCGTCCTCCTCGTCCGTGAGCGCGTCGCACACGAGGTCGCAGAGCGCCCTCAGCGTGGGGTCGGTGATCCGGTAATGGACGTGGAGCCCGTCGCGGCGGCCGGCCACCACGCCGGCCTCGGCGAGCTGGCGGAGGTGCTTCGACGTGTTGGCGTGGCTCTGCCCGGTGTCGGACGCGAGCTCCTGGACCGTCCGCTCGTCGGCGTCGTAGAGCGCGCGCAGGAGGCGGAGCCGCGTTGGGTCGCCGAGCAGGCGGAACCGGGCCGCGGCGGCATCGAGGAGCGTGGACGGGACGAGCGGGACGTCGGGCATGGGGCGTCGGGGCGAGCCGGAAGCTAGGGACGGGGGTCTTTGTCGTCCCTTCGAGAACAAGTGGACAACCGGTCAGTTGTACGATCAACCAACCAGTTGTGCGCTGCCCCATGAACGCCGTCTCCCCCCTCCCCTGGTACGTCGCCGGCCCGCTCATCGGGCTCATCGTCCCCGCCCTCCTCGTCGTCGGCGGCAAGGTGTTCGGCCTGTCCGCTAACCTCCGCCACGCCTGCGCCGCCCTCCCGGCGGGCCGCGCCCGCCCCGCGTTCCTCCGCTACGACTGGCGGAGCACCGGGACGTGGAACCTGGTCTTCGCCCTCGGGATCGCCGTCGGCGGCTTTCTCGGCCTCCGCGTGTTCGCGGACCCAGCCGCCCCGCTCGCGCTCTCCGCCGACACCGTCGCCGCGCTCGCGGACCTCGGCGTGACCGACCTCGCCGGCGTCGTCCCGGCCCAACTCATCTCGTGGGCAGGGCTCGCCACGCCGGCCGGCGCGCTCATGGTGCTCGGCGGCGGGTTCCTCGTCGGGTTCGGCGCCCGGTGGGCCGGCGGCTGCACGAGCGGCCACGCCATCTCCGGGCTCGCCGACCTCCAGGTTCCGTCGCTCGTCGCCGTCGTCGGCTTTTTCGTGGGCGGCCTCGCCGTCGTCCACCTCCTCCTCCCCGCCCTTCTCGGATAAGCCCATGCGCACCGACATCCCCACCCCGCTCGACCGCGGCGACGGCGCACCCCGCCGGGCGGCCAGCCTCCCCCCCACGCTGGGTTCGTCCGACCCCGGCGAGTGCCTCGACGCCGAGCAGGTCCCCGCGGCGCTGCGCCCGCGCGCGCTTGCCGAGGGGAACGCGCCGCTCATGCTCGCGCTCTACGGCGCCCTCGGCGCCGCGCTCGGGCTCGTGTTTACGCAGGCACAGGTGATCTCGTGGTTCCGCATCTACGAGATGTTCCGGTTCGAGTCCTTCCACATGTACGGCGTCATCGGCTCGGCCGTCGCGACGGCCGCGCTGGGGCTCTGGGCGATCCGCCGGTTTGGCGTCACGACGATCCACGGCGAGCCCATCGCCGTCCAGCCGAAGGCGTGGGGCGGCTCGCGCGTGCCCGGCGCCCGCTACTGGATGGGCGGGCTCACGTTCGGGGCGGGGTGGGCGCTCCTGGGCGCGTGCCCCGGCCCGCTGTTCGCCCTCCTGGGCGGGGGCGTGACCGTCATGGCCGCCGCGCTCGCCGCCGCCCTCGCGGGCACCTGGGCCTACGCCCTCCTCCGCGACCGCCTGCCCCACTAGTCCTCTCCCCGCCCCGCCCTCCCGCCGGGCGGGGTGGCCGCCACTGTCTGCCCGACTCCACCCCGCCCCGCCCGACCTCAAAAGACCCATGCTGCTCCGCCAAATCCACGACCCCTCGCTCGCCCAGTACGCCTACCTCGTCGGCTGCCAGAAGACGGGCGAGGCCCTCGTCGTCGACCCCGAGCGCGACGTCGACCGCGTCCTCGCGCTCGCCGCCGAGGAGGGGCTGACGATCACGCACGTCGCCGAGACGCACATCCACGCCGACTTCCTCTCGGGCGCGCGCGACCTCGCCGAGCGCACCGGCGCCCGGCTCTACCTCTCGGCCGAGGGCGAGAGCGCGGGGTGGGGCTCGGACTGGGCCGAGGGCCGCGACGACGTCACGTTCTTGCGCGACGGCGACACGTTCGCCGTCGGGAACGTCGAGGTCCGCGCCGTCTACTCGCCGGGCCACACGCCCGAGCACCTGGCCTACCTCGTGACCGACCACGGGGGCGGGGCGGACGCGCCGATGGGCCTCCTCTCAGGCGACTTCGTGTTCGTCGGCGACCTCGGCCGGCCGGACCTGTTGGAGCAGGCGGCCGGCCAGGCCGGCGCGCAGGAGCCCGCCGCCCGCCAGCTCTACGCCTCCGTCCAACGCTTTCTCGACCTCGACGACTTTGTTCAGGTGTGGCCTGCCCACGGGGCCGGCAGCGCGTGCGGGAAGGCGCTCGGGGCGGTGCCCCAGTCGACGGTCGGGTACGAGCGCCGCTTTAACGGCGCCATCGACGCGGCGCGGCGCGGCGAGCCGGCGTTCGTCGAGGCCATCCTGGACGGCCAGCCCGAGCCGCCGCTGTACTTCGCGCGGATGAAGGCCCAGAACCGCGACGGCGTCCCCCCGCTGGCGGCGCTCCCGACGCCGCGCGCGCTCGCGCCGGACGAGCTGGCCGCCCCGCCCGCGGGGGCCGTCGTCGTCGACACGCGGCCGGATCGGTCGGCGTTTATGGCGGCGCACCTGCCGGGCGCGCTCTACGCCCCGCTCGGGTCCACGTTCTCGACCGTCGTCGGGTCGTACGTGACCGACCCCGAGACGCCGCTCGTGCTCGTCGTCCCCGAGGGCGGGGTGGGCGAGGCCGTCCGGGCGCTGGTGCGGATCGGGCTCGACCGGGTCGTGGCGTACGCCACGTACGAGACGCTCGCGGCCTACGCCCACGGCGGCGGCGACACGGCCGCGATCCCCGAAGTCGACTTCGAGGCCGTCGCTGGCCGTGCGGGCGGGGCGGCCGTGCTGGACGTCCGCCGCCAAGCCGAGGTCGACGCGGGCCACGTGCCCGGCGCCGCCCACATCGCCCACACCCGCCTCGCGGACCGGCTGGACGAGGTCCCCGACGGGTCCCCGCTCTACGTCCACTGCCAGAGCGGCGCCCGGGCGGCCGTCGCGGGCGCATTCCTGGCCTCGCGCGGCTACGACGTGGCGTACGTGAACGACGGGTTCGCGCACTACCGCGAGGTCGGCCCGGTCGAGACCGGCGAGCCGGCCGGCGTCTGATCCACCCCGCCCCACCTCGCACCGACGCGTCTGTCGCAGCGGGCGGGGCGGGACCTAGGCGATCCACCCCGCCCAGAGTTGCCCGGGGCAGGGCGGCTAGTGGAGCGCGAGCTCGGCGCCCGGCTTGTCGTGCGTGCCCAGCCGCTCCAGGAGCGACGCGCTCCGCTCATTGAGGCCGACGACCTCGACCTCGACGCCGCGCTTGCGGTAGCGGAGCACGGCCTTGTCGATGGCGGCGACGGCCGAGCCGTCCCACACGTGCGACTGCGACAGGTCGAGGACCACGCGGTCGACGTCCTCGTCGTAGTCGAAGAACTCCAGGAAGCCGTTGACCGTCACGAAAAAGAGCTGGCCGGTCACGACGTACGTGTGCTCGCGCCCGCCCGAGCTCTCGCGGACCTCCATAAACGCGTGGTCGGCGACGGCCCGCGCAAAGAGGAGCGCGCTGAGCACGACGCCCACGAGCACGCCGATCGACAGGTCGTGCGTGTAGACGACCGTGGCGACGGTCACCAGCATCACGGCCGTCTCGCCCTTGGGCGCGCGGCGGATGGCGAGGATCGAGCCCCAGTCGAACGTCCCGATCGAGACCATGATCATGACGGCCACGAGCGCGCCCATCGGGATCATCACCAGCCAGTCGCCCAGGACCAGGATGAACACGAGCAGGAAGGCGCCGGCCGAGAACGTCGAGAGCCGGCCCCGCCCGCCCGACGACACGTTGATGACCGACTGCCCGATCATGGCGCACCCGGCCATCCCGCCGAAAAAGCCCGTGATCACGTTGGCGATGCCCTGGCCGCGCGCCTCGCGGTTCTTGTCCGAGCCCGTGTCCGTCCGCTCGTCGACGATCTGCGCCGTCAGGAGCGACTCGATCAGGCCCACGAGCGCGAGCGCGAACGAGATCGGGAAGATGATCTCCAGCGTCTCCAGCGCGAACGGGACCGCCGGGAGCGAGAAGAACGGGAGCTCGGTCGGGAGCTCGCCCATGTCGCCGACCGTCTTGAGCCCGAACCCGGTCATGAGCGACACGAGCGTGAGCACGACGATCGCGATGAGCGGCGAGGGGATGGCCGTCGTGAGCCGCGGGACCCCGTAGATGATGGCCAGCCCGGCGGCCACGAACGCGTACATCGGCCACCCCGCCCCGGCAAACTGCGGGAGCTGCGCCATGAAGATGAGGATGGCGAGCGCGTTCACGAACCCGACCATGACGGCCTTGGGCACGAACTTCATCACGCGCCCCAGCCGGAACGCCCCGAACGCGAACTGGATGACGCCGGTCAGGATCGTCGCCGCGAACAGGTACTCGAGCCCGTAGTCGCGGACGAGCGTGATCATGAGGAGCGCCATGGCGCCCGTCGCCGCCGAGATCATCCCGGGCCGGCCGCCCACGAACGCCGTCGTGACCGCGATCGTGAACGAGGCGTAGAGCCCCACCTTCGGGTCCACGCCGGCGATGATCGAGAAGGCGATGGCCTCGGGGATCAAGGCCAGGGCCACGACGACGCCGGCCAGCAGGTCGGCGCGGACGTTCCCGAACCACTCCTCGCGGAGCACGGCGGGCGAGAAGGAGGCGGGGAGGCGGAGCGTCAAGGGCGGGGCGGGGCTCGCGGGCGGGGCGGCACAAGAGCGGGACGCGCACACGGTGCGCGTCCCGGGCGCCGACGGGGGTATCGGCGGCTGGAGCAGAACCTATGGTCCCAGACGGCCACGTCCACCCCGCCCGGGCATATTCCTCCACCTTTGACTGGCACGACGCGTAGTCTTAACGCGTTGCCGCACACTACGCCGGCCGAAGCGCTTCCAGGAGCGTGTCACGCCGAACCGTGGGGCGGGGCGGCGGGCGCTTTCCCGTCCCTTGGCCTTTCAATCGCGCAGTCTCCACGCGTCCCCCGTTGGGAGAGCCGCCCAGGCTCCGTACTTACGGGAGCGCCCTGCTTGCCCCTTTCCCGCCCCGCCCCCTTCGGCCCGTGACTTCCCGAGACGCCGAGACGGCCGTGTTCCCGCTCCACGAGTACGGCATCGCCCAGCCGACGGGCCGCGTGCAGGCGCCGGACATCGTCGCGCTCAGCCTCGCCCTGACGAGCCACGCCGACTGGCGCCCCGGGTTTACCGAGGTCTGGGACGTCCGCTTCGCCGAGAGCGTCGACCTCGTCCCGAAAGACGTCCCGACGATGCTGGACGTCGAGCGGAGGACGCGGGAGGCGCTCGACGGGAGCACGACGGTCATCGTCGCCACGCGGCCGCTCATCCTGTTCTCGGTCAAGTTCTACGCCCGCCTCGTCAAGCCGCTGGGGCGGACGGTCGTCGCCGCCGACTCGTCGCAGGCGGCGGCGGCGCTCCTCGGCGTCGACGCGCTCCCCGACCTCCGGGCGCGCTAGCTCCGCGCGCGCTAGGCGCCGCCCGCCTCACCCCGCCCCGCCCGCGGCGCCTTCCGTGGCCGCGCCCCGCCGCTCGGCGGCCTTGGCCTCGTCCCACAGCGCGTCCATCGTGTCCAACCCGGCCTGGGCGGGGCGGGCGCCGCGCTCGGCGAGGGCGGCCTCGACGTGGCGGAACCGCCGCGAGAACTTGGCGACCGTCCGGCGGAGCGCCGTTTCGGGCACGACGCCCCGGAGCCGGGCGTAGTTGACGACGGCGAACAGGAGGTCGCCCACCTCGTCCTCGAGCGCGTCCGCCGTCTCCGCCGCGCGGACCTCGGCGGCCTCCTCGTCGACCTTGGCCCACGCGCCCTCGGCGTCGGGGAAGTCGAACCCGACGGCGGCGGCCTTGGCCTGGACCCGCTCGGCGCGGAGCAGGGCCGGGAGCGCGTCGGGCACGCCGTCGAGCGCCGACGGCGCCTCCGCCCCGCCCCCATTGGCAGCCCCGCCCGCGGCCTCGGCCCGCTCGGCGCGCTTGACGGCCTCCCAGGTGCGGGCCACGTCGCCCGCCCCGCCCACGACCTCGTCGCCGAAGACGTGCGGGTGGCGGCGGACGAGCTTGGTCATCTCGGCCCGCATCACGTCGGCCACGTCGAACGTCCCTTCGGTCTCGGCGATGTGGGCGTGGAAGAGGACGTGGAGGAACAGGTCGCCCAGCTCCTTCTGCATCTCGGCCGGGTCGCCGGCGTCGACGGCGTCGACGAACTCGTAGGCCTCCTCGATCGTCAGGTGCTTTACGCTGTCGTGGGTCTGCTCACGGTCCCACGGGCACTCGCGCCGGAGCCGCCGGACGATGGCCACGAAGTCGGCGTAGAGGGCGGGGTGGGCCGCGGCGCGGTCGGCGTCGCTCAGCCCGAGGGCGTCGAGGTCGTAGGGGAACGGCGTGGGCACGGCGGAAGGCGGAAGGCGGAAGGCGGAAGGCGGAAGGCGGAAGGCGGAAGGCGGAAGGCGGAAGATGCCCACCCCGCCCGGTCACGGCACGCGGGCGGGGCGGGAGACGGCCGGAATGTCGGCGGGCAGCGGGCAGCGGGCAGCGGGCAGAAGATGCCCCACCCCGCCCGTAGAACGCGAGGGCGGGGCGGGGCGGCCGCCGTAGCGGCGTTGCACGCAACGCCGCCGGGCAGCACCGTCGGGCGGGGCGGATTCGTAGGGACACCACGCGTGGTGTCCGCATTCGCCCGGTGGCGCACGACGCCACGGGCGGGGCGGTCCCGGGCGGGGCGGCGGGACTCGAGCGGTGACGCGCCGCTGGCACCCGCGCTCGGTATTTTCGCCGACGCACGGTTACCCCGCCGCCCCGGCGGTGTCTATCCTTGCCCGCCGCGGTCGACCGACCGCGGCGCCCGAACGGCCGGCCGACGTACGGACCGGCGGATTCATGTTCCAGGGAGCGCCACCCCGCCCCCGCACCCCCCCAGCCTCATGGCACGCGGAGTCAACAAAGTCATCCTCATCGGCAACCTCGGGCAGGACCCCGAGCTCCGGTACACCGGCAGCGGCACGGCCGTCTGCAACATGCGCCTGGCCACGTCCGAGTCCTACAAGGACCGCGACGGCAACCAAGTCGAAAACACCGAGTGGCACACGGTCGTCGCGTGGGCGCGGCTGGCCGAAATCTGCGGCGAGTACCTCAAGAAGGGCTCCCAGGTCTACTTCGAGGGCCAGCTCCAGACCCGACAGTGGGAGGACCGCGACGGCAACTCGCGGTACACGACCGAGGTCAAGGTCCGCGAGATGACCATGCTCGGGGGCCGCGACGGCGGTGGCGGCGGCTACGACTCGAACGACGGCTACGACCAGTCGCCCCGCCCGCAGCGCCAGCCCCAGGGCAACGCCCAGGGCAACGGCGGCGGGCGCCCGCAGGGCGGCGGCCGGCCCCAGCAGCAGCAGGCCCCGGCCGGCGGCGGCGACGACTACTCGTTCGAGCCCGACGACGACCTCCCCTTCTGATCCGGCCGGACACGCGCTCTCGCTGGGCGGCGGCCTCCGGGCGGCCGCCCGGCGTCTGTTCGGGCGCCCCGCCCGAACCTCTCGGCGCTAGGTTGGTTTGCCCCACCCCGCCCAGGGCCGCACCCGCGCCCCGGGCCGACCGTCGCACTGCCCGGTCCTCCCGCCTTGGACCCCGCCTCTAGTCCGGCCCTCGCGGCCGCCCTCCTCGCCGACGCGCTCCCCAGCCCCGTCGCGCTGGCCGTGCAGATCGGCGTGTTCGTGCTCCTCCTCGTCTTCTCCGCCCTGTTCTCGGGGTCCGAGGTGGCGCTGTTCTCGATCACGCCCGGTGAGCGCGAGGGGCTCCTCGAGTCGGGGTCCTCGGCGTCCGCGCGCGTGGCGCGGCTGCTGGACCGGCCGCGGCGGCTGCTCGTGGCCGTCCTGCTCCTGAACACGGTCGTCAACGTGGGCGCGGCCATCCTGTCGACGCAGCTCGTCCTGGCGGCGGCGACGGGGTTCGGGTGGAGCCCGACGGCCGCGATCGTGGCCAACGTGGTCGGGCTCACGTTCGTCCTCCTCGTCGTCAGCGAGGTGGCCCCAAAGCTGGTCGCCAGCCGGCAGCCCGTGTGGTTCGCCGAGCGCGTGGCCGGCCTGCTCACCCCGCTCGTCGCCGCCGTCGCCCCGCTCGCCGACCTGCTCGCGAACATGGCCTCGGGGCTCCAGGCCCGGTTCCGGTCCGAGGCCGAGCCGCTCTCGTCGAGCGACATCAAGACGATGGCCGACGTGGGCGAGGCGCAGGGCTCGCTTGAGGAGGAGGAGCGGGCGCTCATCCACTCCATCGTCGAGTTCGGCGAGACGACCGTCCGCGAGGTCATGGTCAGCCGCGTCGACATGACGGCGCTGAGCGCCGACGCCTCGCTCGACGAGGCGCTCGACATGATCCGCGAGAGCGGCCACAGCCGGTTCCCGCTCTACCGCGACCACCTCGACAGCGTGCTCGGCGTGGTCTACGCCAAGGACCTGCTCCCCCACGTCGACGGCGAGGGCGGGGCGGCGACCGTCCCCGACTGGGTGGCCCTGGCGCGGAAGCCGCTCTACGTGCCCCCGACCAAGCCGCTCGACGACATGCTCGCCGACTTCCAGCGGACGAACACGCACATGGCGATCGCCGTCGACGAGTACGGCGGGACGGCCGGGCTGGTCACGCTCGAGGACCTCCTGGAAGAGGTGGTCGGCGAGATCCGCGACGAGCTCGACAGCCCCGAGGACGACACGCTCGTCTACGCCGTCGAGCCCGGCGTCTGGCGCGCCGAGGGGCGCGTCGACCTGGACGACCTGGCCGAGGTGGTCGGCGTCGACCTGGACACGGGCGCGTTCGACTTCGAGACGCTGGGCGGCCTCATCCTCCACCTCGTCGGCGACATCCCCTCGGCCGGCGACGAGGTCGACTACGAGCGGCTCCGGCTCCGGGTCACGGCCGTCGAGGACAACCGGATCGGCGAGGTCCGCGTCGAGGTCCTGCCCGTGCCGGAGCCCGAGGGCTCGTGAGCGGGTGACGGGTGACGGGTGACGGATGACGGGTGACGGATGACGGGTGACGAGCTTGTCGCCTCCACCCCGCCCCGCCCGCCGTGCGTCTTCTGCTCACCGCCCTGATTATCGCCGCCTGCGGGTCGCCGCCCCGCCCCGAGCCCGCGACCGCCCCGCCCGCGGCTCACGCCGCAGCGGGCGGGGTGGCCGACACGGTCCGCGCCGACTGGGGCGGGGCGTTCGAGCGCCGCGGCCTCACGGGCACGTTCGTGCTCTACGAGCCCGGAGCGGGACGCAACCCGCCGGGGCGCAACCCGCCGGGGCGCAACCCGCCGGGGCGGACCAGCCGCTACAACCCGGACCGGGCGGCCGAGCGGTTCGTGCCGGCCTCGACGTTCAAGCTGTACAACGCGCTCGTAGCCCTCGAAACGGGCGTCGTGGGCGACCCCGACTCGGCGTTCGCGTGGGACGGCGTCGAGCGCAGCGTGCCGGCGTGGAACCGCGACCAGTCGCTCCGGGACGGGATGCGAAACTCGACGGTCTGGCTCTACCAGCGCGTCGCGCGCCGCGTCGGGGCGGGGCGGTACCGGGCGGCGTTCGCGCGCGAGCCCTACGGGAACGGCCTCGTCGGCGACTCCGTGGAGACGTTCTGGCTGCTCGGCCCGCTCGCGGTCTCGGCTGACGAGGAGGTGGCGTTCGTGGACGGCCTCCGCCGCGGCGCCCTCGCGTTCTCGCCCGAGACGCAGGCGGCGGTCCGCGACCTGGCGCCGGTGCTCGTCGACACGGCCGGCGTGCGGCTGCGGGCCAAGACGGGCCTCGCGCTCCGGGCGGGGCGGCCCGACCTCGGCTGGCTCATCGGATGGGTCGAGCGGCCGGACGGCGACGTCGTGTTCGCGCTCAACGCCGAGGCCGCCGGAGCGGGCGCCGCCGACCTGGTCCCGGCGCGGCTGGCCGTCGCCCGCGAGATCCTGGAGGGCGAGGGGCTCCTGCCCCGCCCCGCCCGGTAGCGCCCGCCGAGACCGGTAGCACCCGCCGAGACCGGCCGGGAGCCCGCCCCGCCCTCGGCGCCGGGGCGGGGCGGCAGACGACGGGCCGCCGGGGGCGGGGCGGCGTGCTAGCTTCGGGCTTCACGCTCCGACAACACGCTGCCTGTGGCCGACTCCACCCCGCCCCCGTCCGACGCCGCCGACCGCGGCATCTGGTCCTCGAAGCTCGGGTTCGTGCTCGCCGCGAGCGGCTCGGCGATCGGGCTCGGCAACATCGTCTTCTTCGCCTCCAACGCCTACCAGTTCGGGGGCGGGGCGTTCTACCTCCCCTACTTCATCGCCCTCTTCGTGATGGGCATCCCGGTGATGATCGCCGAGTTCTCGATCGGGACGCGGACCGGGCGGAGCTTCCCGATGGCGCTCCGGGCGCTCGTCGGCAAGCGGGGCGAGTTCGTCGGGTGGTGGTCACTGACGAGCGCGCTCTTTATCACGATGTACTACGTGGCGCTCTTGGGGTGGGCGCTGTGCATGATGGTCGCGGCGCTGGGCGGGCTCATGGAGCCCGGGGCGACGGCCCCGTTCGAGCCGTTCCTGGAGCCGACGGCCGGGCCGAACGCGCAGGTCTACTTTTTCAAGATCCTCGCCACGTGGTGGCCCATGCTGGCCGTGATCGCCATCTGGGCGATGACGCTCCTGGCGCTCTGGAAGGGGACCGAGACGATCGAGAAGACGGTCCGCGTGGCGGTCCCGCTCATGTGGCTGTTCATGATCGTCCTCATCGTCCGCGGCGTGACGCTGCCGGGCGGCACGGACGGCGTGATGTACCTGTTCACGCCCGACCTCTCCGGCATCTCGAAGCCCGACGTGTGGAAGGGCGCCTTCAGCCAGATGTTCTTCTCGCTCTCGCTGGGCCTGGGCACCATGACGGCCTACGCGAGCTATCTGCCCAAGGACTCGGACCAGGTCAACAACTCGTTCATGGTGAGCCTGCTCAACTGCGGGTTCGAGTACATCGCCGGCATCGCCATCTTCTCGATGCTCTTCGCGTTCTCGCTCAACCCGGCCGGCTCCTCGATCTCGCTCTCGTTCTTCGTCATCCCGCAGGGGATTTCGGCGTTCCCGTTCGCGGTGAAGGCGTTTGGGTTCGCGTTCTTCTTCCTCATCGTCATGGCCGGCGTGACGAGCGCGATCTCGCTCGTCGAGGGGATGGCCTCGGCCATCATCGACAAGACGGGCGCGCCGCGCGCGACGGCCCTCGCGTGCGTGGCCGTGCCGGGCGTGGTCGGCTCGCTCATCGCCACGCTCCCGATGATCGTCGACCCGGGCCTCGGCGAGAACGGGACGGTCGGCCTCAACTTCCTCGACATCCTCGACCACTGGGCGTTCGGCTACAGCCTGCTCACGGTCGGGCTGATCGAGACGATCCTGCTCGGGTGGGTGTTCGGGGCCGCGAACCTGCGGGCGTTCGTGAACGAGCACGCCGCGCTCCAGCTCGGCGCGTGGTTCGACGTCTTGCTCAAGTTCGTCATCCCGGCTATCCTGGCGACGGTCATCGTGTGGAACCTGTGGATCGACCTCGTCGACGGCCCTCTCTACGGGTCGACCTACCCGCTGGGTGCCGTCGACTGGTTCCCGGTCGTGATCCCGCTGGCCTGGATCGTGGGCACGCTGGCCGTGGCGACGTACTTCACGTCGCGCGACTCGGCGCCGGAGCCGGCCGAGCCGGCCGTGGCCCAGTTCGAGCACTAGGGCACCCTTCGGGTGGGTACAGGGTACCGAGTACGAGGTACGGACCGATCTGACCTCGGTGCACACGTACCCCGTACCGAGTACCCTGTACCTACCTGCACGTTAGCTCTAGCGGGCGGGGCGGTGCCCGTGCGTTGGCCCACCCCGCTCTCTGCACGGCAGGCTGGCTCTTTCGCGTCGACCGCCCCGCCCGCAGTCGATGTGGGCGGGGCGCCGACCGCCCGGGCGGGGCGGAGTAGCGGGGGGCGGGGCGGCGGTGTTAACCTGGCCTCCATGCGCCACCCCGCCCGCCTGCTCGCCGTCCTCCTCGTCGCCCTCGGGGCGAGCCTGGCCGCCCCGCCCGCGCTGGCCCAGAGCGTGGTCTCGGTCGAGCCCGAGGCCCCGACGGTCGGCGAGCCTGTCTACGTCACGTTCTCGGAGCCCGTCGACTCGGTCACCGTCGTGTACCGACCGGGCGCGATCTCGGCCGTGAGCGAGACGTTCACGCCGGGCACGGCGGCCTTCGAGTTCACGCCCGACCGAGCCGGCGTGGTGTCGGTCGCCGCCGGCAAGGCGTCGCAGAACCTGTCGGTCCGGTTCCGGTCCGCCCCGCTCGCCGGCCTCGTCGTGATGGTGCTCGCGGGGCTCGTCCTGTTCGGCGGCGCCGCCGTCTCGATGCGCGCGCTGCTCTCGGACGGCCACCGGATCGAGGTCGACCCGGCGCTCCGGCCGGACACGTGAGCCGGGGCGGGGCGGGACCGGCGAACGACCGAGCGCGCACGCCCGGCCGCCCCGCCCGCGCCGTGCTTCTCGCCGCGCTCCTCGCGAGCGGGGCGGTCGGCGCCCCAGGCGCCGCGGCGCAGGTGCTGGCCGACACCACGGGCCGCCCCGCCCCGGCGAGCGCGGCGCCCCCACCGCCCCGCCCGGCGGACGACTGGCTCGGCCGCGACAAGGCGCTCCACGCCGGCGCATCCTTCCTGCTCACGCTGGGCGGTCAGTACGTCCTCGTAAACAAGGCGGGGCTGTCGGACGACGGCGCGCTGCCGGTCTCGGCCGGCGTCGCGCTGGGCCTCGGGCTCCTCAAGGAGACGGCCGACGTGAACCGCGAGGTCCACCCGCTGTTCTCGTGGCGCGACCTGGCCGCCGACGCCCTCGGCGTGCTGCTGGCGGCGCTGCTGATCGAGCTGTAGG
>NZ_JAVRHT010000033.1:0-40546 GCF_031846415.1 Rubrivirga litoralis
CGGGGCGGGACGGCCTCGGGCGGAGCACGCGCCGCCCCGAACGGCGCCCGCCGCCCCGCCTGTGCGCCGAGGGCGCGGGCGGGGCGGGCGCGCAGCGCGCGGACCTGGGACAGCTAGCGCGGGCGGGGCGGGCGCTCCCGAGATGGACCGCCCCGCCCGCCGGCTACGCGCCGTCGCCCGCGACAGCCTGGAGCTCCGCCGCCCGCGCCGCCGCGTTCGGGTCCTCGGCCGCTCGCTCGGCGACCCAGATCTCGTGGCCCGGGCGCGAGGCGACGCGGAGGCCGGCGGAGCGGAGCAGGGCCTCGCACGCCGCCGCGTTCGGCGCCCACCAGTTCGTAGGGTCGCCAGCCAGGCGGTGCTCGATAAAGGCCATCTGCGGCCAGCCCGGCTGGGCCATCTGCTCGCGCGCGTCGATGGGCAGGTTCTCGGGCGGGGCGGCGGCGGCCTCGCCCGGGGCCGTGAGCGTCTGGAACACGACGAGCCGCTCGGCCGCGCGCGCCACGAGGTCGAGGGCGAGGAGCGGGTAGCGGAGGTGGTAGAAGACGCCCATGAACCACACGAGGTCGAACGTCTCGTCCATCCGCGCGAGGTCGTAGACCGTCCCCTGCCGGAAGCGGACGCGGTCGGCGAGCCCGAACTGCTCGGCCGCCCACTCGGCCTGCGCGATGTAGTGCGGGTCCAACTCCAGGCCGGTCACGTCGGCCCCGCGCCGGGCCAGCTCGAAGGCGTAGAACCCGGCGTTCGAGCCGATGTCGAGCACGCGCCACCCGCTCAAGTCGTCGGGCACGTGCGGGGCGATCTCGCGCCACTTGAACGCGGGAAAGTCGCCGAGCGGGTGGTCGGGCGCCGTCTGCGTCCCGTCGGGGAGGTGGAGGTTGTGGAACCACGGCGCGCGCTCGGCCACGGCGCGCTCGGCGGCGGTGGAAGGCGCGGCGGGGCCGGCGGACTGGAGCGTGTCGAGGGTCATGGGCGGGGCGGTGGCGTGGGGAGCGGCCGTAGGCGCGGATGTGCGATGAGGGATGCGTGACCTGTCCCGGCGGGAGTCACGAATCCCCCGTCGCGCATCGGACGCGCGCCGGTCGTCTCGTCGGGCGTGTTGTAGCGGGGCGTCAAGCGGTGGCGGCGCGGGCCTCGTGGACGTAGCCGACGAGCTCCTCGGCGCGGTGGGCCGCCGTGTGGGCGGCGAGCACGCGCGCCCGCGCCCGCTCGCCGATGCGGCGGCGCTCGTCGTCCGGCGTGTCCTGGAGCGCGCTCAGCGCCTCCTCGGAGGACCGCGCGATGACGATCTCCTCGCCCGGTACAAAAAAAGAATCCAGCCCCTCCCACCAGTCGCTCACGACCGGCGTCGCGCACGCGGCGGCCTCGAACAGGCGGACGCTCGGCGCGTAGCCGGCCGCGACCATGTCGGCCCGCGTCAGGTTGAGCGTCCACCGCTGGCTCGTGTAGAACGCCCGGTGCTCGGCCGGCGGCAGGTGGTCGACACGGTCCACGTTGTCCGGCCACGCGACGTCGTCCGGGTAGCCCGGCCCGGCGACGACGAACCGCCCCGCCCGCCACTGCCGGGCGGGGTGGAGGAGGAGCCGTTCGAGGCCGGGCTGACGGTCGTCCGAGTACGTCCCCATGTAGCCCAGGTCGTGCGTGGGCGGGGCGGCGGGGTCGGGCGCGTAGGCCTCGGGGTCGACCGAGCAGTAGAGCGGCCGCGCCGCCGGGCTCCCGAACTCGCGCTCCAGCCGGTCCAGCGTAGGGCCGCCGGTGAACGAGAGGTAGAGGTCGTAGCCCGGGATCTGGCGCGGCGCCAGGTACTCGGTGTCGCCCCGCCCGAGCTTCGCGAGCGTGACCGGCGTGTCGATGTCGTAGAAGGCGACCGCCCCGCCCGCCGTCGCCTGCGCCCAGTCGCCCACGGCCACGCCGTCGGGCACGTACGACCCGACGACGACGAGGTCGGCGCGGCGGACGGCGTCGGCGTGCTCGTCCTTCAGCTCGTCCAGGGAGTCGTAGAGCCGCGTCGTGCCGTAGGGCGGGGCGG
The DNA here is from genome assembly GCF_031846415.1 of Rubrivirga litoralis. NCBI lineage: Bacteria > Pseudomonadati > Rhodothermota > Rhodothermia > Rhodothermales > Rubricoccaceae > Rubrivirga > Rubrivirga litoralis. Next base: position 2,027 of record NZ_JAVRHT010000033.1, read on the forward strand.
GGAGGTCGCGGTTGTCGGCGTACCACGGCTTGTCGCGCTCCAGGAAGAGCACGCGGTGGCCGGCGGCGTCGAGCGCGCGGACGAGCGCGCGGTACGTCGTCGCGTGGCCGTTCCCCCACGACGACGTGATGGAGAGGCCGAGGACGACGATGTCGAGGGGCGGGGGCATTCGGTACGGGGTACTCGGTACGGGGAGCCGGCGAGGTGCTGTACCGCCGGACCCCGTCCCTGCGCTATCGGGAGACGAGCTTGTTGAACCGGCTCGTCTCGCCGTCGTCGGTCTGGTCCTGGTAGAGGAGCGCGAGGCCGTTGGCGTCGAACTGCTCGAACCACTCGTCCCAGGAGATCTCCTTCAGGTTATCGGACTCGCTCTGCGGCGCGTCGGGGAACATGAGGCGGATGACCTCGCTGTCGCCGTCCTGCGTGTCCTTGACGGCGGCGGGCGTGCCGCCCCGCTCGTCGGCCCAGGTGCGGATGGTGTTGTGGTCGGTCGTGGTCTGGCTCATGGCAAGAGGGGAAAGGGGAGGGGAGAGGGCGGGGCGGACTCGGCGCGGCTGCACCGGCCGCCCCGCCCCTACACGCCGACGCCCTCCAACACGTTCTCCAGCACGGCCGCGCGGTGAGCGTAGGTGTGCTCGGCGAGCATCCGGCGGAGCGCGGCGTCGCCGATGTCGCGGGCGCGCTCGGGCGTGAGCGCGGCGAGGTGCTCGGCCACGTCCGCCCCGCCCTCGGCGACGAGCACCTCGCGGCCGGGCTCGAGGAACAGGTCGACGCCCTCCCAGGCGTCCGTGATCAGGCACGCCCCGGCGCCGGCCGCCTCGAACACGCGCGTGGCCGGGCTGAACCCGTACCGCGCCATGCTCTCGCGGCTCACGTTGAGGACCGCGCGCGGCGTGCAGTTGAACGCGTTGTGGTCCGGGACCGCCACGTGCCCCAGCGTGCGGACGTTCGCGAGGTCGGGCGCGTGCTCGGCCCACCCGCTCCCGCCCAGGAGGAACGACTCGTCCGGGAGCCGCTCGGCGGCGCCGTAGAAAAAGTCCAGGATGCGCGCCTCGCGGTCGGGCAGCCGGTTCGCGAGCAGCCCCAGCCCGCCCTCGAAGCGCGGGTCGGGCGGGGCGGGGTGGTGCGTCGTCGGGTCGAGCGCGTTGTAGATCGGGACGCAGTCGCGGGCGCCGAGCGCGCGGTAGGCGTCGACGACGGGCGGGCCGCCGCCGTACGTCAGCACGAGGTCGTACTGCGGGACGAGCGGGCTGAACGGGTCGGCCGCGTCCGTCTGCACGCGGTCGAGCGTGGCCGGCGCGTCGACGTCCCAGAAGGCGACGAGCGTGCCCGGCGCCTGGAGGCGGAGCACCTCGCGCTCCAGGTACTCGTCGAGCACGCCGACGCCGCTCGCCTTCACCACGAGGTCGGCGCCGGCGGCGCGCTCCAGCATCCGGGCCGCGTCGGCCTCGGTGGGCTCGTAGACCACGCTCTCGGCCCAATCCGGGTCGTCGAGGTCGCGGTGGGCCTGGCGGTCGAAGGCGTCGGGCTCGTAGAACGTGGTCGTGTGGCCGCGCTCGCTCAGCGCGCGGATGATGCCGCGGTAGTAGGTGGCCGCCCCGTTCCAGTAGGCCGAGACGAGGCTGGAGCCGAAAAACGCGATGTGCACGGCGGTTAGGGACTGGGGATCGGGGACTGGGGACTGGAAATCGCCCCGCCCCGCTCGGGCGGGGCGGCGGGTTTTGGGGCGGCGGGCTCCACCCCGCCCACGCCTAGCTCGGCAAGGATGGCGTCGAGCTCGTCGACGCGGTGGGCGCAGGTGTGGCGGGCGCGGATCGTGGCGAGGCCGTGCGCGCGGAGCGACGCGGCGAGGCTCGGGTCGTGGAGCACGTCGCGGAGGTGGCGCTGCATCTCGGCGCCGTCGCGGGCGATGAGAAAGTCCTCGCCGGGCGTGAACAGGCCCTCGGCGTCGTCCCACGGCGAGCACACGAGCGGGATGCCGCAGGCGAGCGTCTCGAACGGGCGGATCGTCGGGATGCCGGGGAGCGCCTCGACGTAGGGCCGGCGCGGGACGTGGACCGTTACCCCGAACTGCGCGAGCGTCCGCGGCACGTCGGCGCTGGGGAGCCAGCCGCCGTACTCGATGCCGGCCGCCGCGAGCGCCGCGCGCGCGTGCTCGGGGTAGCGGACGCCGTGGACGCGGGCGCTCAGCCCCAGCGCCTCGACGGGGTCCAGCAGGAACTCGTGAAGCTCCGCCGTCCGCTCCTCGTCGCCCCAGTTGCCGACCCAGACGAGGTCGCCCTCGCGCTCGGCCTCGCGGGGGTAGAAAAAGCGCGTGTCGGCCGCCTCGTGCCACGTCCACGCGCGCTCGGCCCAGCCGCGGTCGAGGTAGAGCCGGCGGAGCACGTCGCCGAAGGCGAGCACGCCGTCGAACCCGCTCAGGTCGTAGGCGCCCATCGTCTCGGGCTCCGTCACCGCCCGGTGGTGCGTGTCGTGGAACAGGAGCCGGTAGCCGGCGCCCCGCCGGTGCCGCCCGACGCGGGCGACGAGGTCGTGGTCGCTCCACTCGTGCACGACGACGGCGTCCGCCCCGCCCAGAGCCTCGTCCAGGTCCAGCGTCGCCGGGTCGTAGGACCGGCTGATGCCGCGGAGCTGCGGGTACGCGTCGAGGAACGCCTCGACCGGCCCCTCGCCGTGCTCGGCGCGGAGGTTCTGGAGGCTCCACGCGTCCTCGGGCTCCCAGACCGTCACGTCGTGGCCGCGCGCGACGAGCTCGCTCACGACGCCGCGCAGGAAGTGCGCGTTGCCGTGGTTCCAGTCGGAGAGGAGCGAGTGGTAGAAGAGCGCGAACGTCATGCGGCGGGGAGCGGGTAACGAGTGACGAGCAAGGCGCGCCGCGGGCGGGGCGGCCGCTAGCGCGAGGTCACGCGGAGAGCGGGCGAGCAGGGCGGGGCGGCGGCAGTCCCCCTCCTAGCCAGGAGGGGCCAGGGGTGGTTGTCGGGTGGGCAGGGCGGTTCCGACGGGCGGGGCGGCAGAAGCGGCCGCCCCGCCCCACTCGGACGCCGCTCCCTCACCCTGGCTCCGCCGACCTGTCGGTTGTCCCTCTCCCGGGGGAAGAGGGGACGCCGTAGCGAGTGTGCGGGCGGGGTGGGAAGGCGTGCGCTTCTCAGAGTCTGTTTGAGGCTGCACGGCGTTCTCCTCCCCCCAGCGGGGGGAGGCTGGGAGGGGGGTGACGGGCCGAGCGCCCCGCCCCGAGCCGACGTCTGTCCCCCACCCCGGCCCTCCCCCGGTGGGGGAGGGGGAGATCCCAAACAGCCGCTCAGAGCCCGCCCCGCCCGCGCCGAACGACGCCTGCGCGCGGCGGTAGACCGCGAGCGTGCCCTCGGCCGTCCGCTCCGGCGTGAACGTCAGCGCCCGCGCCCGCGCCCGCCCCGCCCACTGCGCGCGGGCGTCGGCGTCGGAGGCGAGCGCGCCGACGGCGTCCGCGAGCGCGGCGGCGTCCGAGGCGTAGAGGGCCGCCCCGCCCCACACCTCGCGGAGCGAGGGGACGTCGCCCAGGACGAGCGCGCAGCCGGCGAGGGCGGCTTCGAGCGCGCTCAGCCCGAACGGCTCGTAGCGGGCGGGGAGGGCGTAGACGGCGGCCCGCCCCATCTCGGCCGCGAGCGCGTCGGGCGCGAGCCGCCCCAGCGCCTCGACGCCGGGCGGGGCGGGACGCAAACCACCGTCGGGGTGCGCCGTGCTCCCGGCCACGCGGACCGGCCACGGCAGCGCAGGCGCGGCCTCGGCCAGCCGGTCGAGTCCCTTGGCTTCGTCCCACAGCCGCCCCGCTGCGAGCACGGCGGGCTCCTTCTCGGCCGGAGGAAAGCGCCGCGCGTCGCGCCCGTTCGGCACGACGGCCGACGGCGGGAGCGGCCCGTAGTGGCGGACGAGCGCGTCCAGCATGGCGGCCGTCGGCGCGAGGACGGCGTCCGCCCCGCCCAGACCGGCGCGGACGGCGTCGGCGTAGCGGCCCCAGGCGGGCGGGGCGGGCTCGCCGTGGACGGCCTCCCACCACGAGAGCACGCACGAGTGACCGGCCACGACGACCGGCACGCCCCAGTCGAGCGCCCCGTGCGCGTAGTCGTTGAGGTGGACGACGTCGGGGCGCACGGCGTCGCGGAGGCGGAGCAGCCAGTCGCCGGCCGCCGCCACGTCGCCCCACGGATTGTCCATCCATTCGAGCTGGTAGTCGCTCTCCCAGAGCGCGACGTGCGGCATGGCCTCGATCTGGGCGCGCTCGGCAGCCGGGACCGCCCCGCCCGCCGTCGCAAGCGTGACCTCGACGCCGAGCGGCCCGAGCGCGCCCGCCAGCTCGACGGCGTACGTCAGCACGCCGCCGACGGTGTCGGCGGTCATCAGGACGCGGAGGGGGCGGGGCGGCGTCACGGGCGCTCCGTCCGGGGGCGGCCGTAGATCCAATCGAGCACGTCGTGAAGCGCGACGAGTCGCTCGGCCTCCGGATCGAAGCCGGCGCCGGCGGCCAGCCCTTCGGCCCACGCCACGGCCGCGCGCCCGCCCCAGTCGTCGGGCGGGGCGGCGATCGTCTCGCGCGCGGTCCCCTGGAGGCGCTCGGCCGTAAAGTCGTAGAACGAGCCGTCGACGTTCGCGAGGCGCGCCCCGCCCTCGGTCCCGTAGACCGTCGCTTCGATGGCGGCGTCCTGGCCGGCCGGCGCGTTCCACGAGCACGCGAGGCGGACCGTCGCGCCGGCCGCGCTCGCCGCCCCGCCCGCCAGGTCCAGCGTAGCGAGGGCGTAGTCCTCGACGCGGTCCACGGGGAGCGGGAGCCGCTCGCCGCCCGAGTACAGCGCGCTCTGGACGGCCTCGACGTCTGGGTAGTCCAGCGCCCACAGCGCGAGGTCGACGAGGTGCACGCCGAGGTCCATGACGCACCCGCCGCCCGAGCGCTCGGCGTCGTAGAACCACGCCTTGTCCGGCCCATAGGCGTTGTGGAACGTGAGGTCGACGGCGTAGACGCTCCCCAGCGCGCCGCCCTGGACGAGGTTGCGGATCTCGGGGACGCCCGCGACGCGGCGGTACGAGAGGTCGACGCCCAGCGGCCGGTCGGCCGCGCGTGCGGCGTCGACCACGCGGCGGGCCTCGGCCGCGCTCCGCGCCAGCGGTTTCTGGCAGAACACGGCGACGCCGCGTTCGAGCGCCGCCACGCTCTGCGCCGCGTGCATCGCGCTCGGCGTGGCGATCACGACGCCGTCCAGGTCGAGCGCGAGGAGCGCGTCGAGGTCCGCCGCCGCCTCGGCGCCCGGCGCCGCCTCCTGCGCCGCGGCGACCGCCTCGCTCGACGGGTCCGACACGGCGACGACCTCGGCCGCCCCGCTCTGGACAATCGCCTCCATCCGGTTCCGCCCGATCCACCCGACGCCCAAGAACCCCAGGCGCGGGCGCCCCGCGGGCGGGGCGGGGCGGGGGGTGGTCGCGGTGTCGGTCGTCTCCATCGGGTTGGGGCAGGCCGCCCCGCCCCGGCGAGAAGCGAGCGGCGGGCGGCGAGAGAAAAGGTCCCCCTCCTGGACAACCGTCAGGTCGGCGCAGCCAGGAGGGGCATGCGTGGTGGACCGGGTGGGCGGGGTGGTCCTAATGGGCGGGGCGGTAGGATCGACTTCCCCGCCCTATTCAGCCATCAGTCGGTGCAGCGAGGAAGGGCTAGAGGCGGCGCCGCGGGCGGGGCAGCAGAGTCGGCCGCCCCGCCCGGCCCGGACGTTGGTCCCCCACCCCGCCCGTTGGGTCCGGCCCTCCCCCGGTGGGGGAGGGGACTCCCACCAGGCGGACCGTTTTAGTCATCCGAGGGCGGGGCGGTGACGACGAGCGCCTTCATGAACCCGTCCGGCCGCGCGCCCGTGGCGTCGAGCGCCTCGCCCAGCCGGTCGAGCCCGTAGGTGTGCGTGAGGAGCGGGCGCGGGTCCATCCGGCCCTCGGCGACGGCCGCGACGGCCAGCCGGATGCCCTCGGTGTAAACGGCCGGGTCGCGCTCGTGCGCGTTGATGACGTCGAGCCCGCGCCAGTTCCAGAGCTGCATGTTCACGCACCGCAGGCCGTCCTGGTGGTAGCCCGCCACGACGAGCCGGCCGCGGACGGCGCACAGCTCGGCGGCCAGGTCCAGCGGGTCCTGCTTGCCCGTGCACTCGAACACGACCGGGCAGCCCGCCCCGCCCGTGAGCTCGAACACGCGCTCGACCACGCGTCCCCGGTCGCCGTCGAGCTCAATGGTCTCGGCGGCGCCGGCCGCGCGGGCGGCGTCCAGCGACGTGCCGCGGCGCGAGATCCCGACGACGCGGGCGCCGTCGGCCACGGCCAGCTGCGTGAGGAGCGCGCCGAGAAAGCCGACGCCGACGACGGCGACGGTCTGCCCGGCCTCGACGCCGGCCCGGCGGTAGATGTTGAGGGCGCAGCCTAGCGGCTCGCCCGGGAACGGGACGCCGTCGAGCGACGGCGGGAGCACGACGCAGCCCTCGGCGTCGGCCAGGTCGTGCGTGGCGTAGGCGTGGTAGGTGATGGCCGCCACGCGGTCGCCCACGGCCGGCGCCTCGACGCCCTCGCCCACGGCCTCGACCACGCCCCAGCCCTCGTGGCCCGGCCCGCCGGGCTCCTGCGGGTATGAGAACCACTCGCGGCCCTCCCACACGGGCACGTTCGAGGCGCACACGCCGGACCCCTCCAGCCGGAGGCGGACTTGGCCGGCGCCGGGCTCGGGGAGCGGCACGTCGCGCATCTCCACCCCGCCCGGCTCGGTGACGACGGCGGCGCGCGACGGCCCGGGCGGGGCGGCGGCGGCGGGCGGGGCGGGAGACGGGTCGGTCACGGGTGGTGGTGCGGTAGGTCGGTAAGTCAGTGGATCAGTAGGTCAGGGAGAGGGGGCTCCTCAATCGCCTCGTGCGCTCCCGCCCCGCCCTTTCAGCGAGACCGGGGCGGGGAGGTGCGCGAGTGTCCCAAACGAGTCGTACCGACCTACTGACCCACCGATCCACTGACCCCCTGACCCAGGGCGGGGTGGTGAGCGGCGAGCCAGTCGTGGAGGCGGCGGACGCCCTCGTCGACGCCCACGCGGGGCGCCCAGCCGATGGCGTCGCCGAGCGCCCGCGCGTCGGCCACGTAGTAGCGCTGGTCGCCCTGGCGCCACCCGTCGAACGACACGTCGACGGGCGTGCCGGTGAGGCCGCCGATCTGATCGAGCAGCTCGACGAGGCTGACCGCGTTCGCCGCCCCGCCCCCGATGTTGAAGGCGCGCGCGGCGGTCCGGTCGATGTGCTCGACGGCGCCGACGAGCGCGTCCACGAGGTCGTCCACGAACAGGACGTCGCGGACCTGCTTGCCGTCGCCGTAGAGCGTGATGGGCTCGCGTGCGAGCGCGCGGATGAGGAAGTGGGCGACCCACCCCTGGTCCTCGGTCCCGAACTGGTGCGGGCCGTAGATGCAGCTCATCCGAAAGACCGTTGCCGGGAGCCCGTAGGAGCGGGCGTAGTCCAGGACGTACTGGTCGGCGGCCCCCTTCGAGCAGCCGTAGGGGCTGTGGAAGTCGAGCGGGCGGGCCTCGGAGATCCCGTGCGCGCGCGTCTCGGCGTCGGCCGGCGCCCACCGCGTCTCGCCCTCCTCCATCTCCAGATCGGCGAGGTCGCCGTAGACCTTGTTCGTCGACGTGAACAGGAGCGGGGGCGGGGCGGACCGCTCGCGGACGGCTTCGAGCACGTTGAGCGTGCCTTCGAGGTTCGAGCCGAAGTCCTCGCGCGGGTCCGTCAGGCTGGTCGTGACCGCGACCTGGGCCGCAAAGTGGTACACCGCCGACGCGTCGCGCACGGCGTGGCGCACGGCGAACGCGTTGCGGACGTCGCCCAGCTCCACCTCGACGCGGTCGGGGTACGTCTCGGTCAGCCACGCCAGGTTCGTCTCGACGCCCGGCCGCGAGAGGTTGTCGAACACGCGGACGCGGCGGCCCTCCGACGCCAGCCGCGCGGCCAGGTTCGTGCCCACGAAGCCGGCCCCGCCCGTGACGAGGGCGGGGCGGTCGTCGCGGGCGCCGTCGACGTGGAGGGCCGGGGCCGCGACGGCGGCCCCGTCGCCGCGGGCGTCGGCCGCCCCGCCCGCGGGCGCCTCGTTTGCGGCCGCCCCGCCCGGGACCGCCCCGCTCAAGCCGGGGCGGGGCGGCTCGGGCGCGGCCGGGACGCGCTCGGCGTGGGCGGCCACGGCCGCGAGCGCCGCCGGGTCGCCGGACGCCAGGAGGCGGTGGAGCAGCTTGGGCCGCCCGTTCGCGCGCTTCAGCCCGAAGTGGTAGTGCCGGTCGTCGCGGTGGAACCCGCTGTCGGCCGGGAGGTCGGGGTGGAGATCCTGCGCGGCGTACCAGTAGACGCGGCCGGCGCCCGAGTCCAGCGCGCGCTGGAACTCGAGCACCTGGCGGTGCTCGTCGTGGCGCCACGTGGCGTAGCCGGCCTCAGTGATCCACAGCGGGCGCGCCCAGCCCCCGTGCTCCAGCGTGGCGCGGACGGTGTCGAGCGTCTGGGGCCAGTCGAGGAACTTGTCGTCCCAGGTGTCCGGGAAGCCGTGCACGCCGACGACGTCGATAAAGTCGAGCAGGCCCTTCTTGCCCATGTGGTAGAGCCAGGGCGGGTCGGTCGGGCTCATCCCGCCGAGGACTGTCTTCCACCCCCGCTTCTGGACCCAGTGCGCCGCCCCGCTCGCCATCTCAGCGAACGCGTCCCACTCGGGGTCAGCGTACCAGTCCCAGTAGTGGTGGTTGTTGGCCTCGTTCCAGATCTCGACGTGCTCGAAGTGCCGGCCGTAGCGGTCGAGCACGACGTCGAGAAAGTCGGCGTAGGCCTTGAGGTCGCGGGGCGGCGACGTCGGGTTGCCGGAGCGCGAGATCGAGGGCGGGACGTAGAGCGCGCACGGGAGCACCTCGGCCTGGCGCGCGAGGCGCGGGAGGAGCCAGTCGAACCACTCCGGCCCGCCGTCCGAGACGAAGTCGGCCCACGAGAGCCCGGTGCGGACGTGCTCGACGCCCAGCGCGGCGAGGTCTGAGAGGACCTCCTCGGCGCGCTCGTACTCGCCCGTGCGGATCCATTCGAGCAGGCCCCACGCCGCCCCGCCCGCCGCGGCGTTGTCGGGGGTCGCGTTCGTCGTCGTGTCGTTGTGCATGGTCAAACCGTGAGCCCCCGGGCCGCCAGCTCGCCGCTGGCCTGGTCGACGCGGTCCGTCGCCGTCTGCGTGTCGAGCCACCCCGCCAGCTCGTCGAGCCCGTCGCGGAGCGCGACCTGGGGCCGGTAGCCCAGCCGCTCCTCGGCCTTCGTGATGTCGGCGAAGCAGTGGCGGATGTCGCCGACGCGGTACGTCCCGACGACCTCGGGGTCGAGGTCGCTCTTGCCCAGCACCTCGCCGGTTAGCCGGGCGATGTCGAGGACCGAGCGCGGGTCGCCGCTGCCCACGTTGAACGTCTCGCCGTCGGCCTCGGGGGCCTCCAGCGCGAGCGCGACCGCCCGCGCCACGTCCGTCACGTGGACGAAGTCGCGGAGCTGGCGGCCGTCCTCGAAGATTTTGGGCGGGCTGTCGTTGAGGAACCGCGAGCCGAAGATGGCGAGGACGCCGGTGTACGGGTTCGAGAGCGCCTGCCGCGTGCCGTAGGCGTTGAAAAAGCGCATCGCCGCCGTCGGCACGCCGTAGGCCGCGCCGGTCATCAGGCACAGCCGCTCCTGGTCGTACTTCGAGAGCGCATAGACGCTCGTCGGGTCGGGCGTCTTGGTCTCGGGCGTCGGGAGCGGGGTGAGCGCCTCGCCGTCGGCGTCGCGGACCTCCCAGTCGCGGGCTTCGAGCTGGGCGCGCGGGCGGGGCGGGACCTCGCGCGTGCCGCCGTCGCCGCGTGCCGAGGCGTACAGCCCCTCGCCGTAGAGGCTCATCGACGAGGCCACGACCAGCTTCTCGACCGGCCGGTCGGCGTCGCGTCGCGCGACGACCTCCTCCAGCAGCACGGCCGTGCCCAGGTTGTTGACGTCGGTGTACTCGGCGATCTCGTACATGCTCTGCCCCACGCCGACGGCCGCCGCGAGGTGGACGACCCGGTCGGCGCCGTCGAGCGCGGCGCGAACGGCGTCCCGGTCGCGGACGTCGCCGCGGACGAGCTCGACGTCGGCGGCGAGGTAATCGGGGCGGAAGTCGGGCGCGGCGGCGGCCGGTCCGTGGACCTGCTCGCTCAGCGCGTCGAGCGCGCGGACGGTGTGGCCGCGCCGGAGCAGTTCGTCGGCAAGGTGGGAGCCGATAAAGCCGGCGCCGCCCGTGACGAGGACGGTCTGAGACATAGGGGAGGGGCGTGGAGAAGGGGCCGCTGGAGCCCGGGCGGGGCGTTCAGCAGCTTCATCAACCTACCCGGGCGGCCGCCCGCGCGCACGCCGCCCCGCCCCGCCCGATCGACTTTGGGGAAAGTCACCGGGCCTCTGTAGGGGAACCTCCTGAGTCCGCCCGCCGGTTCGTGCGCCGCAGCGCGGAGCGGGGCGTTGATCCGCCGAGGCGCCACCCCGCCCGCGCGCCTGGGCGGGGTGGTGCAGAGGGCGGGGCGGTCCCGGACGGCGTGGCGCGGACGGCGTTGCGTGCAACGCCGCTACGGCGTCCGCCCCGCTCGCACGGAGCGAGGGCGGGGCGGCCGCTGCGCACCGGGCGACCGCCGGTCGTCCCTACGACCGCCCCGCCCGCGGCATGGGCGGGGCGGCCGCATTCTGCCCGCTGCTCGCTGCTCGCTGCCCGCCGTCAGGGGGCCGCGCCCGCCGCCTCGGCCGCCCTCTTCTGGCGGACCTGCTCGCTCAGCCACTGGCTCCACCGGCGCGCCTTCGCGTTGTGCTCGCTCACGGTCCGGCTAAAGTCATGGCCGCCCGAGCCGTCGGCGACGAAGAAGAGGTAGTCGTGGGCCTCGTTGTCGAGGACCGCGTCGATCGTCCCGTCGGCGGGGTTCGTGATGGGGCCGGGCGGGAGGCCGTCGATCCGGTACGTGTTGTAGTCGCTGGGGTAGGCGTAGTCGCGGAACAGGAGCCGCCGCATCCGGGGCTCCCCGCCCTCCTCCATGAGCGCGAACTGGACCGTGGGGTCGGCCTGGAGCCGCATGCGGCCCGCCGACGTCCGCCCGAGCAGGCGATTCACGTAGACGCCCGCGATCCGGCGGCGCTCCTCGGGCTTGCGCGCCTCCCACTCGACGATGGACGCCAGCGTGACGACCTCGTCGGGCGTCAGCCCCAGGGCCTCGGCCTTGGCGCGGCGCTCGGGCGTCCAGAAGCGGTCGTAGCGCTCGTGGATGCGCCGCAGCGCCGTCTCGGCGTCGTCAGTCCAGTACATGTCGAACGTCTCGGCGAGCATCTGCCCGTGGAGGTGCGCGACGTTCGTACCCATCGAGTCCGCAAAGGCGGGGTCGCGGAGGAGGCGCGCGACGGCCGCCGAGTCGGTCCCGAGCTGGTTGCGGAGCACGCGGGCCGTCCGCTCGGGGCGGCTGCCCGGCGGGATCGTGATGCGGATGGGGTCCTGGAGCCCCTTCCTGATCTTGTCGAGCACGGCCCAGTTGGTCATCCCCGGCTCGAGGTAGTAGTGCCCCGTCTTGACCTGCTCGTCCCACCCGGTCACGTTCCCGAGCGCGGACAGCGACGTCCGCGAACGGACCGCGCCGACCGACTCCAGCGAGTCGAGCAGCCCCTCGAACGAGGTCCCCTCGGGGACGCGCACGCTGTACGGCTCCTCGGCGGCCGGCGTGTTGGGCAGGAACGCGAGCCACGCCGCGACGCCGGCCCCGACGAGGCCGAGCAGGACGAGGATCAGGAGGACGGTCTTCATGGGGAGAGTCGAGAGGTACGGGGTACCCGGTACGGAGTACGGTTAGAATCGGAGGCGTACCCGGTACCACGTACCCTGTACCCACCCCTCAGGCGGTCACGCGGCGCCGTCACCGCCGGCCGCCCCGCCCCGCCCCTGCTCGCGGCTGTCGACGGTGCAGACGGTGTGGATGCCGCCGCGGACCGTGTAGTCGGTCGTGACGACGAGGCGGTCGGGGTCGTCGAGCCAGCCCATGAGGTCCTCGAACAGGAGCGCCGTGATGTCCTCCTGGGCCGCCCCGATGTGGCGCCAGCTCAGGAGGTAGTACTTGAGGCTCTTGAGCTCGAGGAGCCACGAGCCCGGCACGTACTCGACGCGGACGGTCCCCGAGTCGGGGAGGCCGGAAAACGGGCAGAGCGCCGTGAACTCGCCGGGCTCGGTCGTGTAGACCACGCGCTGCCGCGCCGCGTGCGTGTACGGCATCCGGTGGACCTCGGCTTGGCGCGCGTCCGGCGGCAGGAACAGCGCGACGCGGCCCTCGGGCTCGATCCCGTAGCGGGCCATGTGCGCGAGCGAGGCGCGTGTGTTCTCCAGCGCCTCCTGGTGGAAGGCGTCGAGGCGGTCGGCGGGAGAGTCGGTCGTGGGCATGGGCGGACCCAGGGGCGGGGTGGGGCGCGCAGAGTGGCGCCGGGGCGGTGCGAGGATAGCAACGGCCGCCCCGCCCCCGTTCCGCGCGGGCGCCGCGTTCTTCGCAGAACCTCACGCGCGGGCGGGGCGGACCGCCGCCGCCGGGCCGTTCCTTGGCGCATGTCCACGCCGCCCCGCCCCGCCCCGCCCGCCCAACGCTCCGCCAGCGGGTCGCCCGCCGGCAGGTCGCCCGACGCGGAGCGCTCTGCGCTCGTCCTGTTCTCGGGCGGCCAGGACTCGACGACGTGCCTGTTCTGGGCGCTCTCGCCCGAGGGCGGCGCGTTCGACCGCGTCGAGGCCGTCGCGTTCGACTACGGGCAGAAGCACGCCGTCGAGATCGGGCAGGCCCGGCAAATCGCCGACGCGGCCGGCGTCCCGTTCGCCGTCCAGGACCTGAGCGGCCTGCTGGCCGGCTCGTCGCTGACCGAGCACGACCGCGACTCGAACGACGTTCACGACCTCGCGCCCGACCTCCCGGCGTCGTTCGTGCCCGGCCGGAACGCCTTGTTCCTCACGCTCGCCGCCGCGCGCGGCTTCCTCCGCGGCACGCGCGACCTCGTCGGTGGCATGTGCGAGACCGACTACAGCGGCTACCCCGACTGCCGGGCCGACTTCGTCGAGAGCCAGGCGCAGACGCTCACCCTCGCGCTCGGCCAGCCCGTCCGCATCTGGACGCCGCTCATGCACCTGACGAAGGCCGAGACGTGGAAGCTGGCCCGCGACTTAGGGGAGGTCCGCGGCCTCGACGTGCTCGAAACGGTCCGCGAGCTTAGCCACACCGACTACAACGGCGACCGGACCGAGCGCCACGCGTGGGGCTACGGCCGCCTCGACAACCCGGCGTCCGTCCTGCGCGCGCGCGGCTACGCCGAGGCCGAAGCGAACGGGTGGCTCGGAGAACGCTGAACGATGAACGCTGAAGAACTCCGCCCGCCCCGCCCCGCCCGCGACGTTGCTACGAGGTCCCCTCTCCCCGAGGGCGAGGGCGGGGTGGCACACGGGCGGCCAGACGTGGAGCCCGCCGGCGCCCGCCCCGCCCCGCCCGACGAGCGCGAGGGCGGGGTGGCGGACCGCCTAGTCGACTCGCCGCCGGGCGGGCGGCGCTACGCCGTCAAGGCGCTGTGGCGGACGGTCCAGGGCGAGGGCGTCTGGGCGGGGCGGCCGGCCGTGTTCGTCCGCCTGGCCGGGTGCAACCTGTGGAGCGGCTACGAGGGCGACCGCGAGCGCGACGCGGCCCGCCACGGGAACGCCTGCGCCCTGTGGTGCGACACCGACTTTACGCGCGAGGGCGCCGTCAAGCTCTCGGCGGATGCCCTCGCCGCCGAGGCCGCGCGCGTGGGCGGGGCGGTCCGCTTCTGCGTGCTGACGGGCGGCGAGCCGCTCCTCCAGGCCGACGCCGCCCTCGTGGGCGCGCTCCACGCGGCCGGCTTCACGGTCGCCGTCGAGACGAACGGGACGCAGCGCCTGGCCGACGCCTTCGGCGACGGCGACCGCCCGGACTGGGTCGTGTGCAGCCCAAAGCTCCCCGAGGGCGCGCTGCGCCTGGAGGCGTGCGACGAGCTCAAGCTGGTCGTCCCCGACTACCGCCCCGCCCAGTACGCCGCGTTCGCCGGCCGCGTCCGCGAGCACGGCGCGGGCGCCGCGCGGCGCCGCGCGCTCTGGGTCCAGCCCGAGGACGGCCCGCGGCTGGCGGAGGCGACGCGGCTGGCGCTCGACCTCGTGTTCGAGGACCCGCGGTGGCGCGTCTCGGTCCAGACGCACAAGCACCTCGGCGTGGACTGACCACCCCGCCCGGGCGGGGTGGTCGTAGCCACGCCCGGCTCACGCGCCAGTCGACGAGGGCGAGCACCACGTGACGGTCCTGCTCCACAGCCTGCTCCGGGTTGGAACGCTGAACGCGATCGTAGGCGACGTGGCCGCTCACCTCGGCATGAGCAAATGATGAGCGAATCCGGCGTGTCTCCTGACCACCGTGCGGCAGAACTCGCCGCGGGTTGTAGCTGGGAGTCAAGGGGCCGGCGTCGATCCCGGCCGATCAGGGCGGGGTGGACGTGAGGAGGGGGCGGGGCGGCAGCACACGTCCCGCGCCGGCCCCCGCCCCGCCCTCAGCGCTTGAACGGCCCTCCGGCCGCTGTGCCCTTCGAGAGTCTGGTCACGAGTGAGGACCTCTCCTTGAACCGTCATCCCGAACCACGCAGCAGAGCCTGCCCCGGACGACGATCCGGGGGCGCAGCCACCCCGCCCTGTGATCCAGTACGAGGGCGGGGCGGTCGGCCCCCGGGTTCCCGCCTCCACGGGAAGGACGGCTAGCGGGACTGTCGCGGACACACATTCAGAAGGCGGCCTGCGTCGCACTTCGTTGCATTCATGGCAAACCCAGAGGGCGGACCCAGAGGGCGAGGTGGCGTTCCAGAGTGGGCTCCGGGGTGGGGCGGGCTCCCCGGCGCGTCCTATGTTGCCGTCCCCGTCCCTTGCTCCCATGTCGCCCATCGCCCTGACCGCCCCGCCCCCGCGCGTGACCGAGCCGGTCCGCTACCCCGCCTCGTTCGAGGCGTTCCAGGCGCTCCCCGAGGGGACGCGCGCGCAGTACCTCGACGGCCACGTCCATATGTCCCCCGCCCCGCTCCTCCGCCACCAGGACGTCGTCCAGAACCTCTACCGCGCGCTGTTCGCGTACGCCGCCGAGCACGGCGGGTACGTCGCCGTGGCCCCCATCGACGTGGCGCTCGCGGATGAGCTCGTCGTCCAGCCCGACGTCGTCTACGTCGCGGCCGACCGGCGGGACCGCCTGGCAGAGCGGGGCGTGAACGGAGCGCCGACGCTGGTGGCTGAGGTCCTTTCGCCGTCGACGGCCTATCTCGACCTGTCGCGGAAGCGGCGGGCCTACGAGGAGGCCGGCGTCGAGGAATACTGGCTGCTCGACCCGGGGGAGCAGTCCGTCGAGGTGCTCGTCGCGGGCGACGGAGCCTTCCGCGCGGCCGGCCGCGTCTACGAGCGGGGCGCCGTCGCGTCGGCCGCGCTCGCCGGCTTCGAGGTCGAGGCGGCCGACCTGTTCCTCCGGCCCTGACCGCCCCGCCCGAGCAGGAGCGGGCGGGGCGGGGCGGCTAGGCGCGGCCGAGCCCGCGGGCGATCTCGTCCAGGAACGCGTCGCGGAGCGCGTCGAGCGGCTGCGAGCCCTGGTCGGAGTCGTCGCCCAGCCCGTGGCGGCGGACGCTGACGGTGCCGGCCTCGGCCTCCTTGCGGCCGACGACGAGCATGACCGGCACCTTCTCGACCTCGGCGTCGCGGATCTTGCGGCCCACCTTCTCGCTCCGCGTGTCGGTCTCGACGCGGAACCCCGCCCCGCCCAAGGTCTTGGCGACTTGGCCGGCGTACTCGTTCTGGTCGTCGGTGATCGGGAGCACCTTCACCTGGGTCGGCGCCAGCCACAGCGGGAGGTTGCCGCCCGTGTGCTCCAGGAGCACGCCCACGAACCGCTCCAGCGACCCGAACGGCGCGCGGTGGAGCATGACTGGCCGCACGCGGTCGTCGTGCTCGTCGGTGTAGACGAGGTCGAACCGCTCGGGCAGGTTGTAGTCGACCTGGACGGTCCCCAGCTGCCACTGGCGGCCGAGCGCGTCGCGGACCATGAAGTCGAGCTTGGGGCCGTAGAAGGCGGCCTCGCCCTCGACCTCGACCGTGTCCAGCCCCATCTCGGAGGCCGCCTCGCGGATCGCCTGCTCGGCGGCGTCCCACTGCGCGGCCTCGCCGATGTACTTGGCCGCGTCGGCCGGGTCGCGGAGCGAGATCTGGGCCGTGAAGTCCTGGAAGTCGAGCGCGCGGAGGACGGTCAGCGTGAGGTCGATGGCCGCCTTGAACTCGCCCTTGACCTGGTCGGGCCGGCAGAAGACGTGGGCGTCGTCCTGCGTAAAGCCGCGGACGCGCGTGAGGCCGCCGAGCTCGCCCGACTGCTCGTAGCGGTAGACCGTCCCGAACTCGGCGAGCCGCACCGGCAGGTCGCGGTAGGAGCGCGGCTTGTGGGCGTAGATCTGCGTGTGGTGCGGGCAGTTCATCGGCTTGAGCAGGTAGCCGTCGCGGTCGTCCGCCCCGCCCACGACGGGCGCCGCCTCGTCCGCCCCGCCCCCGTTCAAGATCTCGGCGCCCTCGCTCACCGCCCCGCCCGCGCCCGCCGCCCCGCCCGTCTCGACTCCCGCAGCGGACTGCGGGGCGAACATGGGCGGGAACTGCGAGTCGGCGTAGTACGGGTAGTGGCCGCTCGTGCGGAACAGGTCGAGCCGCCCGATGTGCGGCGTGACGACGGGCTCGTAGCCGCGCCGGACCTGCTCCTCCTTGAGGAAGTCCACGAGCGCCTCGCGGAGCCGGGCGCCCTTGGGGAGCCAGATGGGGAGGCCCGGGCCGACCTTGTCCGAGAACATGAACAGCTCGAGCTCGCGCCCCAGCTTCCGGTGGTCGCGCTGCTTCGCCAGCTCCAGCCGCTCCAGGTGCTCGTCGAGCAGCTTCTGCTTGGGAAAGCTGACGCCGTAGATCCGCGTGAGCTGCGGGCGCGACTCGTCGCCCCGCCAGTAGGCGCCGGCGAGCGAGAGGACCTTGACGGCCTTGATCGGCTTGGTCGACGCGATGTGCGGGCCGCGGCAGAGGTCGGTAAAGGCGCCCTGCGTGTAGAACGTGATGGCGCCGTCGTCGAGGCCCTCTAGCAGCTCCAGCTTGTACGGGTCGCCCTTGTCCTCGAAGTGGGCGACGGCCTCGGCCTTGGAGACGTCGCGGCGCTCGAACCGGCTGTCCTGGCGGGCCAGCTCCTTCATCTTGGCCTCGATGGCCGGGAAGTCGTCCGAGGACAGGACCGGGTGGTCCGTCTCCGACAGGTCCACGTCGTAGTAGAACCCGTTGTCGATCGCCGGCCCGATGCCCAGCCGGACGCCCGGGTAGAGCGCCTCCAGGGCCTCGGCCATCAGGTGCGCCGACGAGTGCCAGAACGCGGCCTGCCCGCCCTCGGACTCCCACGTCAGGATCGAGACCGTCGCGCCGTCCGGCAGCGGGCGGTCCAGGTCGCGGACCTCGCCGTTGACGTCGACGGCGAGCGCGTTGCGCGCCAGGCCCATCGAGATGGACTCGGCGAGGTCGCGGCCGGTCGCGCCGTCGGGGAGCTCTTTCTCGGTGCCGTCGGGGAGCGTGATCTGCATCGGGTGCGAGGGCGGGGCGGTCGGCGTCGGGGGCGCGGAAGCTAACCGGCCGCCCCGCCCCGCCGTTCGCGCGGCGGCCGCAGGCGGGGCGAAGACCGGGCGGAATCGGCCGCCCCGCCCCGCCTGCAGGTGAACCCAGGGGGCGGGGCGGCTCCGCAGGTGGGCGGGCCGGGGCGGCATCGGCCTCGGGGGCACCGTTTGTCGGGATGTCCGAGCTCCGGGCCAGCGCCGTCTCGTTCCTCCTCGACGGCGTCCATCCGTTACGACGCCGGGACCGTGCTCGACCGGCTGGGCGTGGCCGTCCGCACGGGCCACCACTGCGCGCAACCCGTGATGGACCGGTTCGATGTGCCGGGGACGGACCGCGCGTCCTTCGCCTTCTACAACACGCGCGCCGACGTCGACGCGCTCGTGGAGGGGCTCGGGACGGTCCGCACCCTATTCGGCTAGCCGCCCCGCCCTTTGGGTCCGACCTTTGGGTTCGCTCATGACCGAGACCGACCGCCGCCAGCAGGAGATCGTCGATGAGTTCGCGCTCGTTGTCGACTGGATGCTCCGGTCCCAGCAGGTCATCGAGCACGGCGAGCGCGTGCCCCCACTGCCCGACGCCGAGAAGACGGACGACCGGCTCGTCCGCGGGTGCCAGTCGACTGTGTGGCTGCGGACGTGGACCGAGGACGGCGCCTTCCGCGTACGGGCCGATTCGGAGTCCGCCCTCGCCCGCGGGGTCGCGTCCCTCCTCGTCGGCGTGTTCGACGGCGTCGTACCGGCGGAGGCCGCCGCGGCCGACCTCTGGTTCCCGCGCGAGATCGGTCTCACCGAGCACATCTCGTCCAACCGCGCCAACGGCCTCGACACCATGATTCGGGCGATCCGGGCCGCCGCCCGCCCCGCCGCCTAACGGGCGGGTCGGGGCCGCTGGACGCGCCGCGCCCCCGTTCGCACGGAGCCGGGCGCCCGCTCCGGTTCAGGCTACGGCACGCGTGGCAAGCCAAACGTGCCTAACGACTCGCTCCCAACAGGCGTAGCGCAGCGTCGTCAGCTTTCGGATTTAGAACCCCACGTCTCGACGCGCACGAAGCCCTATGCTCCATTTCCACCGTCACCGGGGCAACCGCTGGTATCCCGTCGGCCTGTACGGCCGGGTCTGGGCCATGACCGACCGGCTCCCTCTCCCCACCGGACTCAACGCCGCCGCACGGGCGGGCGTCTACGCGGGCCGGCGGGTCCGCCACGCGATCCGTGGTCCCGTCGCGCCACACGGCCCGTCCGTTTGCGAGGAGGGGGTCCTCCCCCCTCGGCACC
Source organism: Rubrivirga litoralis (assembly GCF_031846415.1). Lineage (NCBI taxonomy): Bacteria > Pseudomonadati > Rhodothermota > Rhodothermia > Rhodothermales > Rubricoccaceae > Rubrivirga > Rubrivirga litoralis. Next base: position 21,001 of record NZ_JAVRHT010000033.1, read on the forward strand.
CGTTTGCCCCGCTCCCTCTCGAGGCGGCCGCCGCGCGGTTCCGCCACGTCCACGAGGCGAACGAGGCCGTGCGGCGGTCGGACGGCTCGTGGGATCCGGTCCCCCTCGACACGGGCGCCCCGCTCGGGCCTAGCGTAGAGGAGGCGGCTCTACGAGTGCCGGGGTATCTCGGGGCGTACGACGCGTTGGGGGACCCAGTGTACGCCGCGCGTGCGGAGGCGGCAGGGGAGCACCTGGTCCGGCGGATGTTTGCGAACGGGGACCTCCACCTTCGGGGCCACCTCGTCCCTGACCTGCCCTACGCCTTTGCGGGCACAGCCCTCGTCGAACTGTGGCAGCGAGACCCGCCCGGTCGGCGCGACCTCCTCTCCGCCGCCGTGCGGATCGGGGACCGGCTGCTGGCATACCCCATCGCGGGATCGGTCAACCACGCCTGCGCGCCCGTCTGGCTTTTCGCTGCGCTGTACCGCGCGACGGGGGAGCGGCGGTTCCTGTCGGCGATGGTACGGCGCGTGCGGCGGACGGCCCTGGCCTTTCAACTCCCGGACGGGGCGTGGGCCGGTCACGAATCGTGGACGTGGTACCACGGAATCACAACGCGGGCTCTCGTAGACGCCTACGTTGCCCTCCCATTTTTCCCTCAGTGGTACCCCACCAAGGACCGGCTGGCCGCCGCGATTAGCCGGGCACTCAACCGGCTGACCGCCGCTCAGACCGCCGATGGACGTTTCGACCCGGTGCACCCGAGCGCTGGGGCCAAGGAGCGCCGGGAGTTCGACGCCCGCCGCCAGCGGGGCGGGGTCCAGTTCGACGGGCGGTCGTTCCGCCTGGCCCCCGGAGCAGAGCACGTCGAAGGTGGGTATGAGATGGACGCTGTCGTCACGGCGGCCGAGTGGCTCGGCATCGGGGGCGGAGTGGCGCACGGGCTCGCACGCGGGACGTTCTGCGGGGGGCTCCTCCAGCGGCTCGAGTTCGACACGCTCGCGGCGGGCCGGTACCTCGCGCTCCTCCACGCGGAGGCCGCCCCCCGCAGCCGTGACCCGACAGACGACGCCTCACCGGGTTGCGGCGCGTGAGCCCCCTCCGTGTGAGCGGCGGACGGGGTGGGGCGGCCGTACTCTCCGGTCTCACCCCGACCGTTGGGTTCGCCTCTCGCGTCCGCCCCGCCCATGACCAAGCTGCTCGCGGCGCTCGCCGCCCTCGCTCTCCTCCCCGCCCCGGCGCGCGCCCAGGCCGACGGGCCACCCCGCCCCGACCTCGCCGAGCGCGTCGACGCGCTCGTGGCCGATGTCGTGCCGGACGTGGTCGCGTACCGGCGACACATCCACGAGAACCCCGAGCTCTCGAACCGCGAGACCGAAACGGCCGCCTACGTCGCCGAGCACCTGACCGGGCTGGGAATGGAGGTCCGCACGGGCGTCGCGCGGACCGGCGTCGTGGGCGTGCTGACGGGCGGGAAGCCCGGCCCGACCGTCGCCCTACGAGCCGACATGGACGCGCTGCCCGTGACCGAGCGCGTTGACCTCCCGTTCGCGTCCACCGTGACGACGATCTACAACGGGATGGAGGTCGGCGTGATGCACGCGTGCGGCCACGACGCCCACGTCGGCATCTTGATGGGCGTGGCCGAGGTCCTCGCGGCCGTCCGCGACGAGTTGCCGGGGACGGTCGTGTTCCTGTTCCAGCCGGCCGAGGAGGGCGCGCCGGCGGGCGAGGCCCCGGCCGGCGCCGAGCTCATGGTGGCCGAGGGCGCGCTGAGCGGGGCGGAGGCCGTGTTCGGGCTCCACGTGACGAGCGCCCACGAGGTCGGCGAGCTCAAGACGCGGCCGGGCGGCATGATGGCGAGCGCGGACAACCTCGAAATCGTCGTCCACGGCAAGCAGACGCACGGGGCCTACCCGTGGGGCGGGGTGGATCCGGTCGCGACCTCGGCGCTCGTCGTGACCGGCCTCCAGACGATCGTGAGCCGGCAGATGGACCTCACGAAGGCGCCGGCCGTCGTCACGATCGGGCGGATCGACGGGGGCGTCCGCTCCAACATCATCCCCGACTCTGTGGCGATGATCGGGACGATCCGTGCACTCGACGACGGGATGCGCGCCGAGCTCCACGACCGCATCCGCCGCACGGCGACGGACATCGCGTCGAGCCAGGGCGCGACCGCCACCGTCACGATCGCCGACGAGTACGGCTACCCCGTCACGGCCAATGACGCCGCCCTCCTCGACCGCATGGCGCCGACGCTCCAGCGCGTGGCCGGCGACGGCCTGGACACGGGCGTCGCGCCGGTCCTGGGCGCCGAGGACTTCTCGTACTTCGCGAACGAGGTGCCCGGCCTGTTCCTGTGGCTCGGCGTCCGCACGCCGGGCGCGAGCGACGAGCTGTTCCCGCCCAACCACTCGCCGCTGTTCCGCATCGACGAGGACGCGCTGCCGCTGGGCGTCCGCACCCTAGCGCAGCTCGCCGTCGGCTACCTCGAAGGCGACGAGTCGGCAGGTCGGTGAGCCAAGGTGCCCGCCCCGCCCGCGTGGCGCGAGGGGCGGGGTAGCGCGCTGCTCCTCGGTGTCCACCCCGCCCGACGTGCCGCGAGCGGCGGGGTGGTCAGAACAGGCGGCCCTGCCGGCTCTCCAGGTCCAGGAGCGCCCGCTTCCGCGCCAGCCCGCCCGCGTAGCCCGTCAGCGAGCCGTCGGCCCCGACGACGCGGTGGCAGGGGACGACCACGGCGACCGGGTTCTGCCCGTTCGCGGCGCCCACGGCCTGCGCCGCGCCCGGGTCGCCCAGCCGGGCGGCGAGCGCGCCGTAGCCGACGGTCTCGCCGTGGGGGACCTCGCGGAGCGCGGCCCACACGCGCTCCTGGAACGGCGTGCCCTCGGGCCGGACGGGGACGGTGAACGGGGCGCGGCTGCCGTCGAAGTACGCCCGCAACTCGGCCGCGGCGGCGGCGAGCAGGGCGTCCGCCTCGGCGTCGGGCGGGGCGGCCGTGGGGGCGGGGCGGTCGGCGTCGAACGCGACGCCGACGAGGGCGCCGCCGTTCGCCGTTAGGAGGAGCGGCCCGAGCGGGGTGGCGACGGTGAGGGTGCGGCGCATGGGGGAAGCTAGAGCCGGACCGAATGGGCTCCTGCCGTGCCACCGTCGGACGGTGCGAACGGAGAGTGCCTCCCGAACGGCCGCCGAGTCGGCGCGGCGGACCATGCAGTAGGTACAAAAAGAGAGCGCCCGACGGTCAAACCGTCGGACGCTCAGTCGGGGAACTCGCCCTGGAGGGCGGGGCTGGGCGAGCTCGACCCGATTCGGTGGCCGCGTGTGCGACCGAACTCGATGAACCCATGATACCGGCACGCCCCAGAAACAGCAAGCGGACGTCGTGTGAAGACGAGCAGGTGACAGATCACCGCCCCGCCCACGGGGCACGAGCCGAGTCAGGTAGGGACACCATGCATGGTGTCCGCACCAGAGACGGGCACGTCTGCTTTGGGCAGAGGCCGTTGCCCCCCCACCGGCCGCCCGGATATGGGCGGGGCGGGGCGGCAGGTCGAGAGCGTCCCCGGCTCCACCCCGCCCCTTATACCGGCTCCGGAGGTTGGTGCCTCACCCGAACCACCCCGCCCTCGAATTCCCCTCGCCCGCGCGCCGTTTACACGCCGCCCATCGACGTCCGCAGGCGGTTGCGGGCGCGCTCGAGCTCCGCCTGGAGCGCCTCGCGGTCCTCGGGCGTCTGGGCCGCCGCGAGCCGTTCGGCCGCGCTGTCCTCAGCGGCGCGGGCGCGCTCGACGTCGATCTCGTCGGCGGGCTCCGCCGTCTCGGCGAGCATGATGACGTGGTCGTCCAGGACCTCGACGAACCCGCCCGACGTGGCGAACGTGACGCGCTCGCCGGACGTCGTCGTCACGACGACGGGGCCGACCTGGGTGGCCGCGAGCAGGGGCGCGTGCCCGCGCAGGATCTCGAACGACCCCTCGACGCCGGGCGCGCGGAAGCTGCGGGCCTCGCCGCGGTAGGCGGAGCGGTCGGGGGAGACGATCTCGACGAGCAGGGAGTCGGCCATGACGGGGAGGGATGGGGGATGCGGGATGGAGGGTCGGGGCGGGGCGGGCGTCTCTGCCCATGCCTCCGCCCCTTATCCCTCTGCCATCCCTCTACGCTTCGGCGAGCATCTTCTCGCCGGCCTCGATGACCTCCTCGATGGAGCCCCGGTAGAGGAAGGCGCCTTCGGGGAAATGGTCGAGCTCGCCGTCGAGGATCATCTTGAAGCCGCGGACGGTGTCCTCGACCTTGACGTACTTGCCGGGCGTGCCCGTGAACTGCTCGGCCACGAAGAACGGCTGCGACATGAACCGCTGCACGCGGCGCGCGCGGTTGACGACCTGCTTGTCCTCGTCGGAGAGCTCGTCGAGGCCGAGGATGGCGATGATGTCCTGGAGCTCCTTGTCGCGCTGGAGCAGCTCCTTGGTGTCCTGGGCCACCTTGTAGTGCTCGTCGCCGACGACCTCGGCCGTCAGGATGCGGGAGGTCGAGTCGAGCGGGTCGACGGCGGGGTAGATGCCGAGCGACGCGATCGAGCGCGAGAGCGTGGTCGTGGCGTCGAGGTGGGCGAAGGTCGTCGCCGGGGCGGGGTCCGTGAGGTCGTCCGCCGGGACGTAGACGGCCTGGACCGACGTGATGGCGCCGGCCTTGGTCGAGGTGATCCGCTCCTGCATCTCGCCCATCTCCGTCGCCAGCGTGGGCTGGTAGCCCACGGCCGACGGCATCCGGCCGAGGAGGGCCGAGACCTCGGAGCCGGCCTGCGTAAACCGGAAGATGTTGTCGACGAAGAACAAGACGTCCGTGCCGCCGAGGTCGCGGAAGTACTCGGCGAGCGTGAGGCCCGAGAGGGCCACGCGGGCGCGGGCGCCGGGCGGCTCGTTCATCTGGCCGAACACGAACGTCGCCTGGCTCTCCTTCAGGAGGTCCATGTCGACCTTCGAGAGGTCCCAGCCGCCCTCCTCCATCGAGTGCATGAAGTCGTCGCCGTACCGCATGATGCCCGACTCGAGCATCTCGCGCAGGAGGTCGTTCCCCTCGCGCGTCCGCTCGCCGACGCCGGCGAAGACCGAGAACCCCTCGTGGCCCTTGGCGATGTTGTTGATGAGCTCCTGGATGAGCACCGTCTTGCCCACGCCGGCCCCGCCGAAGAGGCCGATCTTGCCGCCGCGGGCGTAGGGCTGGATGAGGTCGATGACCTTGATGCCCGTCTCGAGCACCTCGACCGACGTCGCGAGCTGGTCGTAGCTCGGCGGCTCGGCGTGGATCGAGCGCGTCTCCGCCGTCCGCGGCTGCGGGAGCCCATCGATGGCCTGGCCGACCACGTTGAACAGGCGCCCGCGGACCTCGACGCCGACGGGCATCGAGATGGGCCGGCCCGTGTTGCGGACGGCCGTGCCGCGCGTGAGCCCGTCGGTCGAGTCCATGGAGATCGTGCGCACGCGGTTCTCGCCGAGGTGCTGCTGGACTTCGAGGACGAGCACGCCGTCTTCGCGGTCGACTTCGAGGGCGTCGTAGATCTCGGGGACCGACTCGGCCGGGAACTCGCAGTCGATGACTGGGCCGATGACCTGGAGGATCTCGCCGGTGGCGGTGGCGGTCGTCGGGGCCGGCGTGCCGACGCGGGGCGGGGAGGTTTCCATCGGGCGGGGAGGGCTTTAGGAGCGGGGCAGGAAGCTACCGAGCCCCCGCCCCGCCCCGGTGAACGGGCCGCCGTACGGCGTCGAAGGTTCGGTGGAAAGGCCGACGGAAGGCGGAAGGCGGAAGGCGGAAGGCGGAAGGCGGAAGGCGGAAAGATGCCCACCCCGACCGCGCTACGGGCGGGGCGGGGCGGCCGCCTGCTGCCGCCGGAGCTCGACCGAGACGCCTCGGAGGCCCCACGCCAGCGCCACGAGCGGGGCGACCACGGCAACCGCCCCGCCCGCCGCCACCCACTCCGCCCCGCTCCCGCCGTGCGCGGCGGCCCAGGTGCCCGCCTGGATCAGCGCGAACGACACCATGCAGGCCGCTCCGACCGCGTAGAGCGCCGCCGCCGACCACGCCAGGACTGGCGCGCGGCGGTCGGGCGGGAGGGCGAGGATGGCGTCTTTCTGGGGCAGGTTGAGTCCTGCGAGGGCGGGGTGGCGGTGCGTCCACACGACCAGCGCGTCGAGGAACGCGGCGAGCGCGAGCGCGATGGCGGGAAGCCCGAACCACGACCCCACCGACCGCCCCGCCCACGCGTCGGGCTGGCCGTCGAGCCCGAAGTGCGTGGGCACGCGCGCCGGCACATCGGGCCAGAGCCACCCCGCCCAGACGGCGAGGCCAACGGCGAGCGCCCACATGACGAGGCGGAACGACATGGGCGGCGCAGCGAGGGCAGGGCGGGGCGGGGCAAACTGCACCCGGTACCTCGTACCCAGTACCCGCTCTACCCGCTCTACCCGCTCAGTAATGCTTGTACCCGCCGGCCACGAGCGGCACGCGGTTGCCGTCGGGCAGGCGGAGCACGACGCCCTCGTCCGGCTCCACGATCTGGCCGACGACCGCGTAGGTCGCCGGGTCGAGTTTAGGCGCCTCGGCCTCGGGGAGCGTGAACAGGAGCTCGTAGTCCTCGCCGCCGTAGAGCGCATAAGCCTCGGCGCGGGCGTCGAAGCGCTGGGCCGCGAGCGCCGTCTGGACGTGGATCGGGAGGAGGCCGCCGTCGATGACCGCCCCGACCGTCCCGGCCTGGCTCAGGTGGTGCGCCTCGGACGCCAGCCCGTCCGACACGTCGACGAGCGCCGTCGGGCGGACGCCGGCCTCGGCCCACTGGCGCACGCGGTCGAGCCGGGCCTGCGGCATCAGCTGGCGCTCGACAACGTAGGCGAACTCCGCGAGGTCGGGCGCCGCGCCCTCGGCGCCGTCGCCGCCGGCCGCCCCGCCCGTGTCCATCGCGTCCTTCCCGGCCAGGAGCACCTGGAGACCGGCCGCCGCGCTGCCCAGGTCGCCCGTCACGCACAGGAGGTCGCCCGGGGCCGCGCCCGCGCGCGTCACGATGGCGGACTCGTCGGCCTCGCCGACGACCGTGACCGAGATCACGAGCCGGGCGCTCGCCGTCGTGTCGCCGCCGACGACGGCGAGCCCGTACCGCTCGCACGCCTCGGCGATGCCGGCGTAGAGGGCCTCGGCGCCCTCGACCGACAGGTTGTTCGGGAGCCCCAGCGTGACGGTCGCGAACCGCGGCGACGCGTTCATGGCCGCCACGTCGCTCACGTTGACGGCGACGGCCTTCCACCCGAGCGCCCGGAGCGGGACGTACGTCCGGTCGAAGTGGACGCCCTCGACGAGCGCGTCGGTCGTGACGACGTGGACGCGGGCCGAGCCGTCGGAGCCCGCCCCGCCCACGCGGTAGACGGCGGCGTCGTCGCCGATGCCGACGACGAGGTCGCGGGCGCTCGCGGCGTCGCCGAGCCGGTCGCGGAGCCGGTCGATCAGGCCGAACTCGCCGACTTCGGAGACGGGCGTGAACTGGAGGTCGCCGTCAGACAAGGGGGCGGCGTCGGGCGGGGTGGCGTCGGGCATGGGCGGATCCAGAAGGCGGGGTGAGGCCGAAGCCAACCCGCCGCCCCGCCCGTAAGGTCCGCCCGCGGGGTCCGCTCGGTCACATTCGGGCTCGGGGCTGGAAGCGGGCAATGGCGACCGACGCGCGGTGCTCGCCGATCCGCTCGTTCGTCAGACGAGGCCGACCAGCAGCAGGACGAGGGCGGGGCGGGGCGGTCGCATCCGGTCAGGCGGCGTGGGCTCCTCCAGCCGCCGACCGCCCCGCCCGCGTCACGGCAGCGTCAGCGAGCCCTGGAAGGCGGCGCGCGAGGCGCCCGTCACGGCCGGCAGCCCGGTCCGCACGCCCTCGGCCCACTCGTGGGCGAGGACCGCGAACAGCACGGCCTCTTTGGCGTCGGGGTCCAGCCCGTGCGCCGCCGTCGTTTCGAGCGGGATGGGCGCGAGCGCCGCCGCCAGCGCCGCCACGAGCGCCGCGTTGTGGACGCCGCCGCCCGACGCGATCACGCGCGCCGGGGCGGGGCGAACGAACCGGCGGACGGCGGCGGCGACGGACCGCGCCGAGAGCGCTGTCGCCGTCGCCAGGAGGTCGGCCGGAGCGCCACCCCGCCCGACCAGCCGCTCCACGAACGCCGCCCCAAAGTCCTCGCGGCCGGTCGACTTGGGGGGCGGGGCGGCGAAAAACGGGTGGGCCAGGAGGTCCGCCAGGAGCGCCTCGTCGGGCGCGCCCTGCGCGGCGAGCGCCCCGCCCTCGTCGACCGGCCGGCCGGTCAGGCGGAGCGCGAGCGCGTCGAGGACCATGTTGGCCGGGCCGGTGTCGAAGGCTGCGCTCGGCCGCCCGCCCGCCGGCAGGACCGTGAGGTTGGCGATGCCGCCCAGGTTGAGGAGCACGCGCGTCTCGGCGGCCGACCCGAACAGGGCGCCGTCGAGGTAGGGCGCGAGCGGGGCGGCCTGCCCGCCGAGCGTGAGGTCGCCGGCCCGGAAGTCGGCGACGACCGGGGCGCCGAGGCGGGCCGCGATCACGGCCGGGCTCCCGATCTGGAGCGTCGACCGCGTCGGCACGCCGGCGCAGTCCTCGGGCTCGGGCACGTGCTGGACCGTCTGCCCGTGGCTCCCCACAAGGTCGGGCGCGTCCACGCCGGCCGCGTCGAGCGCGCGGCGGGCGACGGCCGCGAACCGCTCGCCCAGGCGCGTGTGGAGCTGCGACACGAGGCGGACGTCCGACGTCTCGGTCTCGACGCACGCCGCGAGCGCGGCGCGGAGCGCGTCGTCGTACGGCTCCGACACGAACCCGAGCGGCTCGGCGGAGAGCGCCGCCCCGCTCCCGTCGAGGCGCACGACGGCCGCGTCGACGCCGTCCAGCGACGTCCCGCTCATGAGCCCGACGACCACGCGCGGGCCGGGACGAAAGAGGGCGAGGGCGGGGTGGGTCACGGTGAGATCGCGGGCCAGAGCCCCGCCCCGCCCTTTGAGTCCGCCCGCGGCGTGCAGAGTGGCGCGGCGCGACTCACCGCCGTTCCCTCATCTCGCCCGCCAGCTCCAGGAGCTCGTCGGCGCGGGCGGGGTGGCGGGCGGCGAGCGTCTCGTAGACGTCGGCCGCCTTCTCGAACTGGCGCTGCGCCGCGAAGATCTTCGCCAGCGTCTCCGACGCGATCTCCTCCACGTCCGAGTCGTCGAAGGTGACGGCCGGGCCGCTAAAGGTGGGGTCGGGGCGGATGCGCGGGGCGCTCTCGAGCTGCGAGATGAGCGAGTCGAGCTCGTCGGCGACCGGGTGGCGCTCGGCCGGTGCAGCGTCGGTCGGCGCGGCCTCGGGCGAGACTACGTCGGCCCCCGCCCCGCCCTCGGCCGGCGCGTGCTCCTCCTCGCCCAGGATCATCCACCCCGCCCCGCCCGGCGCCTCGGGCGTCACGTGGAGCGGGTCGGGCGGGGCGGGCGCCTCCGGCGGGAGGAGCTCGGCGGCGAGCGCGGCGCTGGGCACCGGGGAGGCATCGCCGAAAAAGACGCCGGACGCATCGGCCTCCGGCTCGCCATCCGCGCCGTTAGACTCGGGGTCCGCGTCGTCGGCCGCGTCGTCGTCGCGCAGGAACCGCTCGTCGACGGCCCGCAGGTCAGCGGGCGCGGCGGGAGCGGGCGGAGCGGCGTCGGTGGGGGCAGGCTGGGAGGGCGGGGCGGGAGCGGCGTCGGCAGGCGCGGGCGGGGCGGCGTCGGCGGCGTCGGCGCTGAGCAGGCGGCGGCGCTCGCGGTGCGCGAGCGGGCTCGACGGGACGAGCGCGGCCACGCGCCCCCACGCCGCGAGCGCCTCGGCCGGCCGGCCGTCGGCTTCGAGGGCCGTCGCGTGGAGGGCGTGGGCGGCGGCGTAGACGGGGGCGTCGGCGACGAGTGCGCCGAGGCGCTCGACGGCCTCGGCCGAGCGGTCCTCGGCGAGCAGCCGCGCGGCCAGGTGGAGGTCGGGCTCGGGGGACACGGGGGGCATGCGCGTGGGGGCCGCCAAAGGTACGCAGGCCGCCCGCCGCCCCGCCCGCGCCGCCGCCCCACAAAGGCGCGGCGCCCCCTACGCCGCCACGCGCCGCACGTCGTCGATGGCCGGGGCCTCGGCCGCCCGCCCCGCCCCCCAGAGCGCGAGGGTCGCCCCGGCGAACCCGGCCGCCAAGAGACCCTGAAACGCTGCGCCGGCCCACGCCCCAACGGCCAGGAGGGCGACAAACCCCAGCACGCTGTAAACCGCCAACGCTGCCTCCGCCCCGCCCTCCCACGCCGGGAGCGGGGCGGGGCGGCTGGTTTTGAGCGTCCGCTCGAACGGCGTCCGCCGCCCGCGCGCCGCCTCCAGGACCGCCCGCGCCGCCGGCACCACGAGCGCGAGCGGGGCGACGAGCACGAGCGGGAGCCGCCGCAACCGGCCCACCCACGCGTCCGGGTAGAGCGCGCGTTGGGCGACGACGTGGGCGAGCAGGAGCCCGGCGAGCCCGGCCCACCCCGCCCCGAGCGCCACGTACACGCTGGCCGGGCCGACGCCCGCGGCCCCGGCGAGCGCGACGACCGGGTGCAGCACGGCCACGACGAGGAGCGACGGGAGGCTCAGCGACAGCGCCGGCATCGCCGTCGCCTCGGCGCGGGCGGCGACGGACAGGCCGGAGCGCCACACGGCTCCGGCCGACTTCCGCCCCACCTCGGCCAGCCCCTTCGCCCACCGCGCCTGCTGCCGCCGCCACGCCGCGACCGTCGGCGGGAGGTCGGCCGAAACGCGGACGGTCTCGACCAGCCGCGCGCGCCACCCCGCCGCCTGCGCGCGGAGCGCGAGGTCGAGGTCCTCGGCGAGCGTGTCGCCCTGCCACCCGCCCGCGCTTTCGATGGCCGCCACGCGCCACACGCCGGCCGTCCCGTTGAACGTGACGGGGAGCCCGGCCCGGTCCCGCCCCGCCTGCTCGACGGCAAAGTGGAGGTCGAGCACCGCCGCCTGCACGCGCCCCAGAGCCGTGTCGTCGGCCTCGGGGTGCGCCCACCCCGCCTGCACGAACGCGAGGTCAGGGTCCGCGAGGAGCGCCGGGACCAGGCGGAGGAGCGCGTCGGGGGCGGGGCGGAAGTCGACGTCGAACACGGCGGCCAGCCGCCCCGCCCCGCGCGCCGACGCCTCGGGCGGGGCGGCGTGGAGGCCGGCGGCGAGGGCGCCGGCCTTGAACCCGTCGCGGGCGTCGCGCGAGAGGTGGCGGAGCGTGGCCCCGCGGCGCGCAGCGCGGCCCCGGCGCTCGGCGCAGAGCGCGGCGTTCGCCAGCCGCCCCGCCCGAGGCGAGTCGTCGAGAAGCTGGACCTCGACCGGCCCGCGCGCCTCCAGCGCGAGCGCGGCGTCGAGCGCGCGGGCCACGAGCGCCGGCGGCTCGTCGTACACGGGGACCTGGACGACGACGAGCGGCCACGGCCCGTCCGGCGCATGCGGCAGCGGGCGGGGCGGCCGGAGCAGGCGGACCACTGCGAGTGCGCCGGCGTGGAGCCCGAGCCCGGTCAGCACGAACGTGGCGAGCGCGTACACCGCCACGGCGGCCACCGCGAGCGCGTCGAGCGCCGGGGCGGCCCCGCTCACCAGTCCGAGGTCGCCGCCGTAAACGCGTCGCGCGCGATCTGGTCGAGGGCCGAGGCCGTCGCGTCGGCCTCGCCCTGGAGGCCCTCGCCGGGCGCGTAGTCCTCGGTCGCCGTGAACGCGCGGTCGAGGAGGTCGCGGTCCTCCACCCGGTCGCGGACGACCACGCGCACGGCCAGCGTGACGCGGTTGACGGCCGCGCGGTCGTCGCCGGTCACGGCGGCCGGGGCCACGGCGTACCGCTCGATCGAGGCGCGGACGACGGCGTCGGCCTCGCCCTCGTCGGCCACGAGCGCGAGCCGCGAGCGGTCGCCGAAGAGCCGGACGAGCGCATCGGTCAGGAGCCCCTCGGCGCCCGGCGGCGTCCCGCCCACCCGGTCTTCCGCGATCGGCACGGCGACGGTCTGGAGGTGGTCGGGGATGGAGGCGCCGGAAAACGAGTAGACGCCGCAGCCGGCGAAGAGCGCCAGAGCCATGAGGCCGAGGGCGAACCTCCACCCGCCCCGCCCCGCCCGGCTCCGCCCCGCCCCGCCCCGCCGCGTATGGGGCGGGGTGGCCGGACTGGGCCTCCAGGGTCTCGCGCCGTTCATTCCGCCTCCAGGTCCTTGATCTTCCGGTAGAGCGTGCGCTCGGAGATCCCCAGCGCCTCGGCGGTCTGGCGGCGGTTGCCGTCGAACCGGCGGAGGCCCTCGCGGATGAGGGCGGCCTCGGCCTCCTCCATCGTCGGCAGCGGGAGGCCCGTCGCGAGCGCCCCTTCGAGGTCGTCCGGGAGCCCCGCGGCGCCGTCGCCCTCGGGCGCGCCGTAGTCGGCGGGGGCGTCGTCGGTGTAGTCCTCGAACTCGAACACGGTGTCGGCCGCGTCGGGCGGGGGCGGGGCGGGGGGCGGCTCGTAGGCCACCTCCAGGGCGTCGTCGAGGGCGTCGTCGAGGTCGGGCGGGGCGGCGAACAGGCCGTCGGGGAGGCCGCCCCGCGCGCCCAGGCTGCGGAGCGCGGCGCGGACCTCCTGCATCTCGGCGCGGAGCTCGAGGAGCGCCCGGTAGACCAGCTCGCGCTCGCCCACGTCGCCGGCCGGCGGCGCCTCGCGGCGGGCCAGCGCGAGCCCGGCCGAGACGCCGCGGAGGTGGGGCCGGAGCGAGTCGGCCGCGACCGCCCCGCTCTCGGACAGCACGACGGCCTGCTCGGCCACGTTGCGGAGCTCGCGCACGTTGCCCGGCCACGCGTACCCGCGGAGGAGCGCCGCGGCCTCGGGCGTGACGGCGAGGTGCGGGGCGTCGTACTGGCGCGAGAACCGGGCGAGGAACGCCTCGAACAGGGGCACCACGTCGTCGCGGCGCTCGCGGAGCGGCGGGATGCGCAGCACGACCGCGCTCAGGCGGTAGTACAGGTCCTCGCGGAACCGCCCCGCCCCGACCTCAGCCGCGAGGTCCTTGTTGGTCGCCGCGATCACGCGGACGTCGGCGTGCAAGGTCGCCGTCCCGCCGACGCGGCTGAACTGGCCGCTCTCGAGCACGCGCAGCAGGCGGACCTGCGCCTGGAGCGGCATCTCGCCGATCTCGTCGAGGAACAGCGTCCCGCCGTCGGCCTCCTCGAAGTAGCCCGTCCGCCGCTCGACGGCGCCGGTGTAGGCGCCCTTTTCGGCCCCGAACAGCTCCGACTCGATAAGTCCCTCGGGGATCGCCCCGCAGTTGACGACGACGAGCCGCTTGTGGCGCCGCGCCGAGAGCCCGTGGACGGCCGTCGCGACGAGCTCCTTGCCTACGCCGCTCTCGCCTTCGAGGAGCACCGTGATGTCGGGCGGCGCCACCTGACGCACGCGGTCGAGCACGCGGCGGAGCGCCGGGCTGTCGCCGAGGATGCCGAACCGTTCTTGGAGGGCCTGCCGGTCCATGTGCCGTCTGCGCAGAGGGAGGTGAGGCCAAGATAGACGCCGCCCCGCCCGCGCCGCCGTACGGGGCGCGCTGAGCGCGGGGGCGGGGCCGCCCGAGCGGGGGGGCGGCGGTAGGGCGCGGCGCGTGGGAGGAGCCCCGAGGGCGGGGCGCTCCGCAGCGCGCCCGGCGACACCGTCTGCCCCTCCATCCCGCCCTCAGCGGGGCCTACCGGATAGCGCCCCCGCCGGTGGGCCGGCTGAGGGTTGCTGGCGCTGGCTCACTCCCGGCCTCTATGTCGTGGACAGGGCCACGGAGTTTATATCGGCCGTGGGCGGGGCGGCTACACCACCTGCGTCCCGTCGGCGACCGGCCGGTCGGGGCGGAGCACGACGGCGCCGTCGCTCGGGCTCACCGCGGCCAGGACCACGACGCCCGCCCCGCCCGGCGCCGGCACCGTCACGACCTGCCCGCCCAGGAGGTCGGCCGGCGCGTAGTTCTCGGTGATGTGCGAGACGGCCTCGCGGCGGACCCCGCCGAGGTCGATCACGAGGTGAAGGGCGCCATTCTCGGCGGCGGCCTCGACGACGGTCCCGACGCGGAGGTCGACGGCGGTAAAGTCCATGAGCGGGCGGGGCGGAGGGCGTGCGGTCGGGCGGGGCGGTCAAGCTAGGGCTAGGGCGCGCGCCGCCCCGCCCCGGTGCCGGCGCCTCCTGACGGAGTTTTAACCGGCCCTCGCGAACCCGCCGGCCGACGGCCGCGTTGTCCCCCCACGCCCCGCTCCCGTGCCCCGAGCGCGCCGGGGTCCCTTGTTCCACGCCCCACAGGTCAGCCATAGCCCGACGTCGCTCCCGCCGTCCGCAGCCCGCCCGCCGCGAGCCGGACGCCATCATCAACGAGAACATCAACGCCTCCCAGGTCCGCGTCGTCGTCGACGGCGAGGGGCAGATGGGCGTCATGCCCCTCGAGCAGGCGCTCGACTTTGCCCGCGAGCGCGGCCTCGACCTCGTCGAGATTGCCGGCTCCGCCGACCCGCCCGTCGTCAAGGCGATGGATTACGGGAAGTTCCGCTACGAGCAGCAGAAGAAGGCTAAGGAGCAGCGGAAAAAGCAGGCCGGCCAGGGCGAACTCAAGGAGGTCCGGTTCCGCCCGCGCACCGACGACCACGACTACGAGTTCAAGATGAAGCACGCCCGCGAGTTCCTCGAGAAGGGGAACAAGGTGAAGGCGTGGGTCCAGTTCCGCGGCCGCGACATCATCTACAAGGACCAGGGCCGCGACATGCTCGACCGCTTTACCGAGGACCTCGCGGACATCGCCAAGGTGGACCAGCCGCCGACGATGGAGGGCCGTCGCATGACCATCATGCTCACGCCCGACAAGAAGAAGTAAGCGGCGCGCTCCGCGCTCGGGAGGGGTCCGCCCCGCCCGAACACTCTGCAAAGACCCGTGGGCGGGGCGGTCTAGCTCTGCCCCGCCCGTAGTTTCCGCCCTTCGTCTCGCCCGCCGCCCAACCGCGACGGGCGTTCGTTTGCCCGACCACGCCCCGAGAGTCCGATGCCGAAGATGAAGTCGAACAGCGGCGCCAAAAAGCGCTTCACGCTGACCGGGACGGGTCGCGTCAAGCGCAAAAAGGCGTTCACGAGCCACATCCTGACCAAGAAGTCGCCGAAGCGGAAGCGCAACCTCCGCGGCGCGACCCTGGTCAACCAGGCCGACGAGGCCCGGATGAAGAAGCTCATCGTCAAGTAGGGCGCTTGGGCGGGGCGGTCTGCCCCGCCCGCCCTCCGTCCCGGCCGTTCGCGGCCGGGCCTCCTCACCCTCACCCACGGAACCAAGATGCCCCGAGCACGAAATCTCGTGGCCTCCCGTCGCCGTCGCCGCAAAGTTCTGAAGCTGGCGAAAGGCTACTGGGGTCGCCGTGGCAACGTCTACACCGTTGCCAAGCACTCCGTTGAAAAGGGGCTCCAGTATGCCTACCGCGACCGCCGCGCCCGCAAGCGCCAGTTCCGGCGGCTCTGGATCGCCCGCATCAACGCCGCCGCCCGCCAGAATGGGACCACCTACTCGCGCCTGATCTCGGGCCTGAACAAGGCGGACATCCCGCTCAACCGGAAGGTCCTCGCCGACCTCGCGGTCCGCGACAAGGCCGCGTTTGCCGCCGTCGTCGAGCAGGCCACGGCGTAGGGGCCACCGCCCCGCCCGTTGGGTTCCGCCCTCTGGGTCCGCCCGGCTTGTTCGACGCGACTCCCGCCCGGCCCCGGCCCGGCGGGAGTCTTTTTGTTGATCCTGTTCCGTGTTTCGTCGTGCGTGTTGGAGCTGCGCGCAGAGGAACACGCAATACGAAACACGCAGCATGGCCACCTCCCTCGACGACCAGATCGCCGCCGTCCAGGCTGAGATCGACGACGCCCCCCTCGACAGCGCTGAGGCCGCCGAGGCGTATCGCGTCCGGTTTCTCGGGCGGAAGTCCGGCGTCGTCACCGACCTGTTCGCCCAGATCGGGACCGTCGCGCCCGACCAGCGGCGGGCCGTGGGGCAGCGGCTCAACGCGCTCAAGCAGGCGGCGCAGGACCGGCTGGACGCCGCCGCTGACGGCGCGCGGGGCGGGGCGGGCGGGGCGGAGGGCGCCACGGACCTCGACCTCACGCTGCCCGGCCGCGTGCCGGCGCCGGTCGCCGGGCGGGCGGGGCGGGGCAGCCTCCACGTGCTCACGCAGACGCTCGCGGACATCCAGGACATCTTCCGCTCGTTCGGGTTCTCGGTCGCGCGCGGCCCCGAGATCGAGGACGACTGGCACAACTTCTCGGCCCTCAACTTCCCGGCGGACCACCCCGCCCGGGACATGCAGGACACGTTCTTCCTGGAGCCGCCGCCGCCCGAGGGGCGGGGCGTCGTGCTGCGCACGCACACGTCGCCGGTCCAGATCCGGGCGCTCGAAGACGGCGAGCCGCCGCTCCGCCTGATCGCGCCGGGCCGCGTGTTCCGCAACGAGGCCATCTCGTACAAGAGCTACTGCCTGTTCCACCAGGTCGAGGGGCTCGTCGTAGATGAGGGCGTGAGCTTCGCGGACCTCAAGGCCATGCTCCAGGCGTTCGCGCGGGCCTTTTTCGGGGCGTCGGACGGGCCGGCGCGCGAGGCGCGGATGCGATTCCGCCCCAGCTTCTTCCCCTTTACCGAGCCCTCGGCCGAGGTCGACGTGTGGTGGGCCGACAGCGCGCTCCCGGACGGCGGCCGGTGGATGGAGATCCTGGGCTCGGGAATGGTCGACCCGAACGTGCTCGACAACGTCGGCGTGGACTCCGAGCGCTACACGGGCTACGCCTTCGGGATGGGCGTCGAGCGCCTCGCCATGCTCCGTCACGGCATCGACGACATCCGCCTGCTCTACGAGAACGACGTTCGCTTCCTGCGCCAATTCTGAGGTACGGGGTACGGGGTACGAGGTACGTGCCCCGCCCACCGTACCGAGTACCCTGTACCATGTACCTCTCGATCAACTGGCTCTCCGAGTACGTCGAGCACGGGCTCTCGGCCGACGCGCTCGCTGACCTCCTCACGCGGTCCGGCCTCGAAGTCGAGGGCGTCGAGCGGGGCGGGCCGGCGCTCGACGGCGTCGTCGTCGGCCGCGTCGTCGACGTCCGCCCGCACCCGGACGCCGACCGGCTCCAGGTCTGCGACGTCGATCTGGGCGGGGTGGCGGGCGCGGACGGTCCGGTCCAGATCGTGTGCGGGGCGCCCAACGTGGCCGCCGGCCAGGCCGTGCCCGTCGCGACGGTGGGGACGGTCCTCGACCTCCCCGCCCGCGACGGGTCCGGGGTCGAGCTCGTCACCATCAAAAAGGGGAAGATCCGCGGGCAGGTCTCGAACGGGATGATCTGCGCCGAGGACGAGCTAGGCATCGGGACCGACCACGACGGCATCCTGGTCCTGGACGGCGACGCCGTCGTGGGCCAGCCGTTCGCCGACTACCTCGCCGAGCACGGGCGGGGCGGCGACGCCGTCCTCGACGTCAACGTCACGCCCAACCGGCCGGACGCGACGAGCCACGTCGGCGTGGCCCGCGACGTGGCCGCGCTCCTGGACAAGCCCTTGCGCCGCCCCGCCGGGTTGCGGTCCGCCCCGCCCGTGCCTGGTGTGGGCGGGGCGGTGGCCGACCTCGTGTCGGTCGAGATCGACGTCCCCGATGCGTGCCCGCGCTTCGTGGGCATGGTGGTCGAGAACGTGACGGTCGGGGAGTCGCCGGAGTGGCTCAAGGAGCGGCTCGTGTCGGTCGGCCTGCGGCCGATCTCGAACGTGGTCGACGTGACCAACTTCGTGATGCTGGAGACGGGCCAGCCGCTCCACGCCTACGACCTCGACCGCCTCGAAGGCGGGCGCGTCCGCGTCGTGGCCGCCGAGGGCGGGGAGGCGTTCACGACGCTCGACGGCGTCGAGCGGAAGCTCCCGGCCGGAACGGTCATGGTCGCCGACGGCGAGCGGTTCGTCGGCGTCGCCGGCGTCATGGGCGGGGCGGACAGCGAGGTGACGGAGGCGACGACGACCGTGTTCATTGAGGGCGCCATGTGGGAGCCCAGCCAGATCCGCCGGACCGCCAAAGCGCTCGGCCTCCAGACCGACGCCAGCTACCGCTTCGAGCGCGGCGCCGACCCGACAGGCCAGCCGTTCGCCGTCGCCCGCGCCGCCGACCTCGTCGCGCAGACCGGGGGCGGGGTGGTCGTGGACGGCAGGATCGACGAGAACCCGCGGCCCTACGCCCCGCGCACGGTCCGGCTCCGCCCCGCCCGCGTGGCCCGCGTGCTGGGCGTCGAGGTGCCGGTCGAGGACATCGCGCGCCTGCTCACGGCCATCGGGTTCGGGGTCGAGGGCGGCGAGTCCGGCCTGGAGGTGACGGTCCCCCCGTTCCGGCCCGACGTGGAGCGCGAGGTCGACGTGATCGAGGAGGTGGCGCGGCTGTGGGGCTACGACCGCCTCCCGACGCCGACCACGACGGCGGTCCCGCTCGTGCCCGCAGGCGACACGCCGAGCGCGCGGCTGCTCGCGCGGAGCCTCCGGCGCCTCGCCGCGCTGGGCTTCCGCGAGACGTACACCAACTCGCTCGTCTCCCGCCCGACCGCCGAGGCGTTCGCGGACGCGGCGTGGACCGGGGCCGCCGCCCCGCCCGTCGAGACGCTCAACCCGATCTCGCAGGAGATGGCCGCGCTCCGGCCGTCGCTCCTGCCCGGCCTGCTCGCCGTCGCGTCGTACAACCAGGCGCGCGGGGCGGGGTCGCTCCGGCTCATGGAGTCGGGCCACGTCTACCGGAAAGCGGCCGGCGCAGACGAGAACGGCGCAGACAGGAACGGCGCGGGCGGGGTGGTCGACGGCTACCACGAGCACCGCGCGCTCGCGCTGGGCATGAGCGGGGCGGCCGTGCTCGACGCCTGGGACCGCCCCGCCCGCGAGACCGACGTGTACGACCTGAAGGGCGTGGTCGTGGACCTGCTGGCCGACCTGGGAATCACGGGCGTGACCGAGACGCCCCGCCCCGCCCCCGACGCCCTCACCGCGTACGCGCTCGTGCTGGAGGCCGGCGGGCGCCGCCTCGGCGTGCTGGGCCGCGTGTCCGACGCCGTCGCCGACGCGGCCGACCTCCAGGCGCCGCTCTTCGCGGCCGAGCTGGACTGGGACGCCGTCGTGGCCCTCGCCGACCGTGACGCCGTCGTGGCGTACGAGCCGATCAGCCGGCACCCCGTCGTCGAGCGCGACCTGGCCGTCGTGGTCCCCGAGGCGCAGCCGGCCGGGCCGCTGCTGGAGACGATCCGCCGGGCGGGGCGGCCGCTCTTGCAGGACGTCCGCCTGTTCGACCTGTACCGGGGCGAGGGCGTCGAGGCGGGCCACAAGAGCCTCGCGTTCGCGCTCCGCTTCGGGGCCGACCGGACGCTCCGCGACAAGGAGGTCGACGGCCGGGTCCGCCGCGTGGTCAAGGCGCTCGGCGCCGAGCACGGCGCTGGGCTCCGGGGCTGACCCGGGGCCGCCCCGCCCGCGCGTGGTACGTGCGTGGTGAGGGCGGGGCGGCGGCGCGGAGGCG
>NZ_JAVRHT010000034.1:0-40455 GCF_031846415.1 Rubrivirga litoralis
GAGACGCACCGCTTTGACCGCCCCGCCCCGCCCCGCTGGACGCGCTTGGCACCGACCCCGGCGTCGGCTTGCCGTTCGCAGTAGGTCGAGGTCCGAGCTCTCGTTAGAATCCGTGTCGCCGCCCGGAGTCGGAAGGTCGCCGTCAGCTTGCACGCGGGCCGTGCCTGACACCTCTACTGCGCGCGCCGCCAGGTTTGCGTGCGACCGAGAGCGCGGACGCCGACGTACCCGCGGACGCGGAGCTCGTCGCGGCCGTCGAGCTTCAAGATGCCCTTGTACCGCTTGGCGTTCGTCGGGTCGGTGATGCGCCCGCCGGAGAACTCTCCGCCGTCCCACTCCATGCCCTCGATGAGCGGAACGGTGCGGAGATCTGCCCCCTCGAACTCCCCAATGCACTCGCCGCAGAGGTACTGGGGCTGCGGAGACTCCTCCGTCGGCAGGATGCGAACGATCCGCCCGCGGAGCACGCCGCTGGACTCGGTGAGACGGACGACGGACTGGGGCTCGTCGCCGTCGTACGTCGTCCAGTCGCCGAGGTAAGCGCGCGCTCCGGGGGGCAGCGACTGCGCCGAGACGGTTGGGGCGACGAGGAACGCTGCGAGGACGAGGAGGACTGTTCGGAGCATGAGACGAAGAGTGGTGGACGTCGACGCTAGCTACAAGCCGCGCGCCAGACGTTCCATCGGGCCGTAGAGATTCCCGAACCACGTCTTTCTACTCCGGCTGTCCTCCCATCTGGACGCCTTTGGTCACCACACGCCTCTCGGGCGACAAGTCCTCAAGCGGGAGTCGCGGTGGCGGCATCCGCTTTCAGGCAGTTTGCTCACATGCGATCGAGCACGTGTAGCGAACCGGGAAGGTCAGGTGAGACGAGGACTGAGCGTCGTCCCTACTCCTGGATCTTTGAGTTCGTGCGCCCTCCTCCGCCCCGCCCGAGCGGCCTCTACGACGTCCTCTCTCCCGCTGGCAGGAGACATCGCGCAGCGTCGGCGCAGCCAGGGGGCGGGGTGGCGCATCGACCGTGAGATCTGGTATTGGGGCTCCGGCGGTCGTCTCTACAGAGCCCGCACGCGCCGTCGGAGCGTGGCGAGTGCATGGGGCGTGTCGGCGTCCATCGTCACCCCCTCGTCGCCGGTGTCGACTCGGACGAGGCTCGCGGTGTGCTCGATCAGGACGGCGCGGGCGCCGTCGTCGCCGCGTAGGCGCAGGAGGTCGGGGACGAACGCCTTGGAGAACACGACCGGGTGGCCGGGCTGCCCTC
Source organism: Rubrivirga litoralis (assembly GCF_031846415.1). Taxonomy (NCBI): domain Bacteria; kingdom Pseudomonadati; phylum Rhodothermota; class Rhodothermia; order Rhodothermales; family Rubricoccaceae; genus Rubrivirga; species Rubrivirga litoralis. The sequence goes on from NZ_JAVRHT010000034.1 coordinate 1,262, forward strand.
GCCAGATCGGGCGCACGATGGCGGGCGCCGGGGACTGGCGCCAGACCTCGGCAAGCCGCACGAGCGTTGCGGTTTGGACGAGCGGCACGTCGCCAAGCAGGACCACTACTCCGTCGAGGTCCGGGTCGAGGTCGGCGACGGCGACGCGCATCGACGCGCCCATGCCGTCCCGCCAGCGCGCGTTGTGGACCGTTCGAACGCTCCGCGCCTGCGCGACGGCGCTGACGGCACTGCGGTCGTATCCGCCCACCACGACGGCGTCTGCGAACATCGCGTCGGTCGCGAGGTCGAGGACGTGGTCCAGGACGGGCCGGCCGGCGAGGTCCGCGAGCAGCTTGTTCTCACGCCCCATCCGCGACGAGCGGCCGGCGGCGAGCACGACGGCCCCCAGGCGGCGCGCGCTCACAGGGCGGTCTGGGCGGGGTGGAGCCTCGGTCCGCCTGGGAGCCGGTCCCCCAAGCGCACGACGTCCGCGTCACTCAGCCCGAGGTCGGCGACGGCGCGGTCCAGGAGCGTCTCGCGGACAACCAGGAGCAAGCGCGGGCTGCCTGGCTGGCGCGCGCGCGCGATGGCCGGCCCGACGGCGTCGGCCAGTCCTTCGCCCCGGAGCTCCAGCGGGCCGACCTCGTCGACTACGAGCCAACTCCCGGCGCTGTCGGCGCTGTCGACGCGGGCACGCGCCCAGGCGAACGTGGCGGCAGAGAACGCGAACCGGCCGACACGCACAACCTCGTCACCCGGCTCTGCTTCGAGCGGTCGCGTCTCGCCCGACGCTAGAGACAGCACGTGCCGTCGGCCGTTGATCACTGGTTGCAGCACGCCAGCGGCGCCCGGTATAGCACCGTTGGCGAAGACGCGGCGCAGGGCAGTGGTTTTGCCCGTCTGGATGGGGCCGGTGAGGACGACGATCATGGGGCATCGGGTCTCTCCCCGCGGCGCTCCCCGCTGGTGAGGGCGGCGGCCGAGACGAGAACCGCGAAGGCGAGCGGGCGTGCTCCGCCGCGGCCCCGCGTCTTGCGCCACGCGAGCCCCGCGATGGCGCGGAGCTCGGGGATCTGTTCGGCCGCGCGTGCCACGTCGGCGCCGCGCCGGGACCGACCAGCGAGCCGGTGGACGAGCCGAAGCGCGAGCGGCGCCACAACGGTCGTCCACAAGGCGAGCAGCACGGCCGCGCGCACGACGGCCACAGCCGCGTCGGCTGCGGGCCGTGCGCTCCCCTCGGTCAGCCCGAGCGCGGCGTAGGCGGCCAAAAGGAGGGCCGCCAGACCGAGGCGGCGGATCGGTGGCCGGGCGTACCACGGCCGCGGCGTGCGCGCCGCGCGTGCCGTCCGCTCATCGGAGCGGTCCCGCCCCGCCCGTGCGAGGGCCACCGCGCTGGGCCGCTGAGCGGCTCGGAACGCCCGCTTGGGGACGCGCGCCGCCAGCACGCCGACCACCCCGCCCACCACGAGGTGAACGCCGATGTAGACCGACACGAGCCACACGCTCCCCGACCCCGCCCCGCCCAGGTCGGCGCCTACGACCGCGCCGAGCTGACGGGTTGCCAGGTCCACGAGCGCGTCGACGGCGTCCCAGAAGGCGGCCCCGAACAGGATCGTCATCACCAAGACTCGCTGGACGGCCGACTCAGCGAGCGCGACGACGCCCAGCACGAGCGGCCCCAGCCGTCGGCCCAACGTCGGCAGGGCGAGCGTGGCAAGTCCACCCTGGAACGCGACTGCGAGGTACGCGCCGACGGGGCTGTGCGGGCTCGCCGCCGCTTTCACGCCGAGCACGACGGCCGTCGCCCCGAGCAGCGTCCGGCGCACGGAGCGGCCGTCACGCCGCGCCGCCTCGGCAATCAGCGCCAGCAGCACAACGGCGCTCGACCCGACCAGTAGGCCGGTCAGCGGCAGGCGCAGTGCGTGGAGCGCACCGCCGAGCCCGACCTCGACGAGCCCCCACAACGCCGTTAGCCGTGCGACAGCGTGTGATCCTCCGGCTCGGTGCCCGTCGGGCGTATCCGTACGGTGCGCCTCGTCGCTGGCCGTCATGGGCGCGAGCTCCGGCGGCGCGCCGTCGGCGAGGGAGGGGGGCGTCACAGGAGAGACGCTCGCGGCCGATCCGAGTTGGTGGTGAGCCGCGAGTCCGCCTCTGTCCGGATCTTGGACGTCCAGGTCTTGGAGTGGCTCAGGATCTCGGCGCACGTTGCGAGCGCAATCTCCTCGGGCGTCTCGGCGCCAATGTCGAGGCCGACGGGCGACGAGAGCCGGCCGGCCGTGAGCGTCACGCCCGCCTCGGCCAGGTCCGCGACCAGACGCGCTGTACGCTCCCGAGAGCCAAGGAGCCCGAGGTAGGGGACAGCAGCGGCGCTGAGCGCCCCGACCAAGGCCCGGTCGCGCTCGAAGTTGTGCGTCAGCACCACGACCGCCGTCCGGTCGTCCAGGTGCCCCGCGAGGTCGGACGGCTCTGGGACGGCTAGCGCACGGTCTGCCTCGGGGATCGCAGCGGCGACCTCGGGCGCAGAGCTCGCGCCGACGGCGACGGTCTCCCAGCCCAGCAGCGCCGCCTGCCGGACCAGGGCGCGGGCGTCGGGGCCTGTCCCGGCCACGGCAACGCAGACCGGCGGCCGGACGACCTCGATGCGAACCACGACCTCGCCCGCGTCGCTGGGTACCGCAACCGTCCGACTGGCGCCCGCCGCGAGCGCGCCGACGGCCTCAGCCATGAGCGCCGCACGCAGCGCGGAGTCTTGGACTGTGCCGTCGACGTCGCCGTCGGCGCGGGCGAACAGGTGGCGGCCGAGGTGTACCTCTGGCCCCCCGGTGACGAGCGCCAGCGCCCCGGTCCGGCGCGACCGGAGGGCGTGCGCGACGGCGTCGAGCGGTCCGGCGTGGCCCGGGCGAACGGGTTGGACGAGGACCGTGACAGTCCCGCCGCAGCCGATCCCGAACGCGGCGCGGTCGCCGTCACCCAGGCGCGACGTGAGCGCGACCGTGCGCGGCCGGCCCGTGCGGACGGCGTCGAGCGCGTGCCACGCGACCTCGCCCTCCAGGCAGCCGCCCGAGATCGAGCCCAGGGTTTGGGGCCGAGGGACCTGCGCCCAGGTGTGCAGCGCGTCCGTGACGGACGCGAAGTCGGTCACCGGGTCCGGCACCACGAGCAGGCGCGCACCCTCGCGGCGGAACGCCGAGCCCTCCACGCCGACGACCGACGCGACGGCGAACGGACGCCTGTCGGCCCGCAGCGCGGCGTAGTCGGCTAGGAGCGCGCGCAGGCTGTTCGGCGCCGAATGGCCGGCCGGCCCAGCGTCCAGGCCCTCAGACGGCATGGAGCACCTTGTCCAGCGTCGCCGGCAGGCTTAGGACGCGGACGCCCGTCGCGTGGGTGATGGCGTTGATAACGGCCGAGGACGTGCCGACGGTCGCGATCTCGCCCACACCGCGCGCGCCGAGCGGGTTGAGTTCGTAGTCCGGCTCGCCGACAAAGTGGGCCTCGATCTCGGGCGCGTCGCGGTTGGTGAGCGCGTGGTACTCGGCCAGCGTGTCGTTGGCGTAGCGGTGGAAGTTCGGGTCGAGGATCGCCTCCTCCATCAGCGCCATCCCGATGCCCATTACCACGCCGCCGATGGTCTGGGACGCCGCCGTGGTCGGGTTGATGACCTTGCCCACGTCGTTGACCGCCACCACCTTCTCGACGCGCGGCTCGCCCGTCCTCGCGTCCACGCGGACGCGCGCGAACACGCAGCCGTACGAGTGGAAAACGTAGTCCGACGGCATCAGCATCTGGAGCTTGTTCGGCCCCGACGCCGCCGTGGCCTCGACGGGCTCACCGTGCCGCCGGACGGCGTCCATCAGCGTCTCGCGCCCACCCGGCCCGATCAGCTCGCCGTGCTCCAGGCGAACGTCGTTCGCGCTGGCGCCCGCCAGCGGCGAGGCGTCGTCGTCGATGGCCAGTTCGATGACGGCCTGGACCGCGGCCTGGCACGCGGCCCTGACGGCGGGGCCGACCGAAGCCATCGTCATGGAGCCGCCGTGGACGGGCGCGTGCGGGAAGTCGGAGTCGCCGAGCGCGAACCGGACCTTGTCGAGTGGCAGGCCCAGCGTGTCGGCGGCCACCATCGTCATCGAGACGTAGGTGCCCGGCCCCATGTCGGAGGCGGCCGTGTGGACCTGGGCCGTCCCATCAGGCAAGAGCCGCGCCGACGCCGACGCCTTGATCCGGTTGGCCGGGTAGAACGTCGACGACACGCCCAGCCCGACCCAGTCGTCGCCGTCGCGCATCGAGCGCGGGGCGAGCGGGCGGTCGGCCCAGCCGATCTTCTCGGCGCCCAGGTCGTAGGCCTCGGCGAGGTGCTTGGACGAGAACGGCGTGCCCTGGACGTCGTGCGTCGCGTTGTTGCGGCGGCGTAGCTCCAGCGGGTCCATCCCCATCTCAGCGGCCAGCGCGTCCATCGTCACCTCCAGCGCGTGCGCGCCCGAGCACTCGCCCGGCGCCCGCATCGAGGTCGGCGTCTGGACGTTCAAGGGCACCAGCCTATAGGTCGTGCGCAGGTTGGGCGTGGCGTAGGCCATCCGCGTGGTGTTGAGCAGGTTCATCGTGTACTCCTCGTACACCGACGTCTCCTGCCAGCCCTCGTGGATCACGCTCTGCAAGCGCCCGTCGGCGTCGGCCCCCAGCCGGACGCGCTGGAGGTTGTGCGGCCGGTGGCCGACCGACGTGAACATCTCGGCCCGCGTCAGCACCAAGCGGACCGGCCGGTCTAGCTCGCGCGCCGCCATCGCCGTCAGGAACGTGTGCGGCCATGTCCGCAGGCCCGAGCCGAAGCCGCCGCCGGTAAACGGCGTAATCACCCGGACGCTCGACTCCCGAATGCCCAGCACGCTCTCGACGGCGTCCTTGGCCGTGTTGAGCGCGTCGACTTTAAGGTCAATCTCCTCCTGGCGGATGCCGAACGCGAGCGCCAGCTTGTGGCGCGCGTTGTCGACCCATTGGGTTTTGTCGTGGACTGTGAGCTTGTTGCCCTCCCACCACGCAATCGTCGCGTGCGGCTCGATGGGGTGGTTGACGAGGGTCTTGATCTCGATGTCCAGGTCGACGGTGTGCGCGGCGGCCTCGAACGCGGCGTCCGGATCGCCCACCGTCACGTCGGACGGGCGGCCCGTCATCGTGCTGTTCTCGGCCGGCTTCTTCGGCGCCGAGACGCGCGGCGTGTCCTGCTCCTCGTCCGCTTCGGGCCGCTGGCGGGCGGCGTGGAGATTGGTGTCGGCTGGCGCCTCGTCGACCGTGACGCGAACCAACGTCGCCGCGTGCTCCGCCTGCTCCAGCGTCTCCGCCACGACCACGGCCACGGTCTGGCCGCTGAAAAAGATCTGGTCGGTCTGGAGCGGACGCAGCGGATCGCCCACCTGGGGCTGCACCTGGGGCCGCATGACGGGCTCCTCGTACGGAAGCTCAGGCGCGTTGAGGTGCGTGAACACCCGGACGACGCCCGGCGCCGCCTCTGCCTGCTCCGTGTCGATGGACGCGATCCGGCCGCTGGCGGCCATCGTGGTCACCAAGACGCCGTGCGCCAGCTCCGGCCCGAAGTCTTTGGAGAACTCGGCGGCGTACGTCGCCTGTCCCGAGACCTTGAGCGGCCCGGTGACGCGGCGCGTGGCCTGGCCGATGATGGGAGTGGTCTGGGTCGTGGTCATCGGGCATCACCGGATGCGCGCTGCGCGCGTGCGAGCGCCTTGCCTAGGGCGACGGCGACGGTGCGCGGGGCGAGAGGAATCTTGAAGTCGTTGTGGCCGTAGCCGGTCGCGTCGGCGACGATGGCTTCGCCCGCTTGGCGGAACGCGTCGTCAGTGGCAGGGCCGCCGCGGAGCAGGTCCTCGGCGTCGAACGCGCGCCACGGCTTGTGCGCCACCCCGCCCAGCGCCAGCCGCACGTCCTCGACCTGGCCGTCGGCGCCAAGCGCCAGCCCAGCGGCGACGGAGACGAGCGCGAAGGCGTAGCTCTGGCGGTCGCGGACCTTGACGTAGACCGACTGGCGGCTCGCGTCGGACGGCGGCGGAAGCGTAACGGCCGTGATGATCTCGTCGGCCGCGAGCACCGTCTCGACGTCGGGCGTGTCGCCGGGCAAGAGGTGGAAGTCGACGAGGGGGACCTGGCGCTGGCCGCCCCGCCCCTCGATCTCGACCGTGGCGTCGAGCGCTGCCAACGCCACGCACATATCCGACGGGTGCGTGGCGATGCACGCGTCGCTCTCGCCCAGGATGGCGTGGATGCGGTTGAAACCGTCTTTGGCCGGGCAGCCCGAGCCGGGCTCGCGCTTGTTGCACGGGTAGCCGGGCTCGGTGAAATAGTAGCAGCGCGTCCGCTGGAGCAGGTTGCCGCCGGTCGTGGCCCGGTTGCGCAGCTGCTGCGAGGCGCCGGCGAGCGTCGCCTCCGACACCATCCGGTAGTCGCGGCGGACGCGGTCGTGCGCCGCCAGCGCTGTGTTCGACACCAGCGCGCCGATGCGCAACCCGCCGTCGTCCGTCTCGGCGATCTCCCCCAACGGCAGGTCCTGCACGTCGACGAGGTGGTCGGGCGTCTCGACGCCCTTCCGCATCAGGTCCACCAGGTTGGTGCCGCCGCCCAGCGGCGTCGCGCCGGGCTCGGCCAGCAGCGCGAGCGCGTCGGCGACGGAGGCGGGTTTGTGGTAGGTAAAGGGCGTCATGCGGAAGCGGGCGGGGTGGTCTGGGCCGCGTGGCGGAGCGCGGCGCGGATGCCGGGGTAGGCGCCGCAGCGGCAGATGTTGCCGCTCATGCGCTCGGACAGCTCCTCGTCGGACAAATGGGCGGCGGAGTCGGGCGACAGGTCCACGTCTACGACGCTCGGCTGGCCGGTGGCGGCCTCTGCCAGCAGCGCGACGCCGGAGACGATCTGGCCCGGCGTGCAGTAGCCGCATTGGAACCCGTCGTGCTCGATAAACGCGTCCTGCAGCGGGTGGAGGTGGCCGGGCATCCCGATGCCCTCCACCGTCGTCACCTCCTGGCCGTCGCAGGTCACCGCCAGCACCAGGCACGCGTTGACGCGCTCGCCGTCGAGGAGCACGGTGCAGGCGCCGCACGCGCCCTGGTTGCAGCCCTTTTTGGAGCCGTTGAGGTCGAGCCCCAAGCGCAACGTGTCGAGCAGGCTGGCGCGCGGGTCTACGGAGAGGTCTCGGGACTCGCCGTTGATGGTGATCGCAACGTCTACAAGAGGCGAGTCAGAGGGGGCAGGCATGGGCGTATGTACGAAAGGATGTGCGCGCCTGTCGGGCGTACGATGGCCGAGTGCGGCGCAGGCGCCGTAGGAGCACACTACTGAGACGTCCGAATGGATCGGCTCGCGGTCTGGAAGCTAGCCTAGGGGCTGACGCATAACCGAAGGGGTTTCCCGTAGGTGCGTGAGAGTGAGCACCTGCGACGGCTTGTACCAGGTCGCTGACTTTCTACCTCATGCTCCAACGCCTTCAGAGGAGTTCCCCTCCTAGACACCGCGAAGCGACGGCGCAGTCAGGAGGGGCCAGGGGTGGTGGATGGGCGGGGCGGGGCGGCTCGGGTGAGGCACAAACCTTCAGAGCTGGTGTTACGCCGACCAGAGCGAGCTGCAGTCCCAAGCCTCGGGGATCACGCGGAGGTTCGGGAGGTGGGGGACGTGCAGAGTGCGATCGTCATCAAGCGCGGGGCCGGCACGGCGCGCCAACCGTAGCGACGGAGCGGACGCTGGGGGTCTGGGCCGCGGCGAGCAGTACGGCCGCCCCGCCCATGAACCGCGCGGCGGCGAGGTCGGCCACGTTCGACGAGACGTGGGTGTCGAAGGTCACCGTTAGACTGGCCCAGCCTGGAAAAGTCGAACCGGAGCACGGCTAGGGCCGCGGTCGTTGTCGAAGCGAAGCGTGCGGGAGCGCATAGGATAGGGGGGAGGGTGGAGGGCCGGTTACGGTTGCGCTTCGGCGGGCGGTGCGTCGACGGCGCGCTGGAGGAGGCCCGCCACGCGCTCGCGGTTGAGCACCAATCGCGCCGAGCGGTCGTAGGTGAAGTAGTTGTAGACCCAGTTGACGTAGACGTTGGCCCGGTTTCGGAAGCCGATCAGCAGGGCCAGGTGGAGCCAGGCCCAGGCTTGCCACGCCACGTAGCCGGTCAGCTTGATCCCGCCGGGCACCTCAGCCACGGCGGCACCACGCCCGATGGTCGCCATGTTCCCTTTGTCGGTGTAGCGGAACGGCTTGGCGTCCGGCGCCTCGCCGCGCGCCTCGGCGGCCAGCCGCCGCGCCACGTACCGAGCCTGCTGCTGGGCGACCGGCGCGAGCTGGGGCAGCGGCTCTACGCCGGCCGCGACGTCGCCGACGGCGTAGACGCCCGTGTGACCGGGCACCGACAGGTCCGGCTCGACGGCGATCCGCCCGCCGCGGCCTTGCTCCACGCCCAGCGTCGCCGCCAGCCCAGCCGCCTGGACGCCCGCCGCCCACAGCACGGTCTGGGCCGGGACGCGCTCCCCGTCGATGATCGCCGCCGTCGCCTGCCCGCCCGCGCCCTCGACGCGCTCGACGGCGGCGCCCAGCCGGACCTCGACGCCGCGCTTGCGGATCTGGTCGAGCGCGTACTGACGGAGGTCGCGGTCGTAGACCGAGAGGACGCTGTCCCCGGCCTCGGCCAGGATCACGCGCGCGCGCGACAAGTCGAGCTCGGGGAAGTCCTGCTGGAGCACCATGTCGAACAGCTCCACGAGCGCCACCGACATCTCGACGCCCGTCGGCCCGCCGCCGACGAGGACGAACGTGAGCGCGCCGCGGTCGATCTCGTCCGGGTCGAGCGTGGCCCGCTCGAACCGGCGGATGGTGTGGCTCCGCAGCGCGACGGCGTCTTCCAAGTGTTTGAGGCCGAAGGCGAACTCCTCCACGCCGGGCACGCCGAACGACGCCGTCTCGGCGCCGGCCGCGATGACCAAGCGGTCGAACGGGATCGGCTCGCCCTGGGCCGTCTGGAGCTCACGCCGCTCCCAGTCCACGCCGGTCGCCCGGGCCATCCGGAACCGGGCATTCGCCTGGCCCTGGAGGACGCCGCGGACCGAGTGCGCGATCTCCTCGGGCTCCAGCGCCGCCGTCGCCACTTGGTACAGGAGCGGCTGGAAGAGGTGGTAGTTGTTGCGGTCGACGAGCGTGAGTTCGACGGGCTCGCCGTCGAGCTCCTGGGCCAGGCGGAGCCCGGCGAACCCGGCGCCGACGCAGACGACGCGCAACGGCCGTCCGCCGGGCGGTGGTGACGGGTGGCGGCGCCAGCGGCGCAGGGCGGCGGTGCCCAGGCCGAGGGCGCCGGCGGCGAGGAGAGCAGTCCGGGTGCGAGGCATACAGACGATGGGTTGGGGGAGGCGGAGGTGTATGTCGGGCGGCCGTCGGCGTTCAGCATCGCTCTGCTGGCTGTTAGGCTTCGGCCGCGAGCGCGCCGGCCGCGAGCGTGACGAACACGGACCGGCGCGGACCCGCCGACAGCTGCCGCGTCTTGTGGCCGTGGCCGTCGACGTCCTCCACCAGCAGGACTTCGCCTGGCCCGAACCTCCGTACGTCAGGCGACCCGACCGGCTGGCCGTCGGCGTCGCGCTCGGTGCAGGCGATCTCAATCTCGCCGTCGAGCAGCAGGATCAGTTGACGGGCCGGGGCGGGGTGGTAATCCCAGTCGTAGTCGTCGTCGGTCTCGCGGAACTGGGCCGTCCCGGCGTCGGCGGCGTCGCTCATCCGGCCGATGACGCCCTGGTCGGTCAGGGGCACGTCGGCCGTGACGAACCGGGTGCCGCCGGCGGCGGTGGAGACGATGCGGGTGAGGCGGAAGACGTCGGGCATACGGAGGCAGAAAGAGGGGAGGGCAACATGGACGCCTTAGGTCGGCGCCGAGACCCGCTCTGCGACTAAACCGAACGGGCGAACACGATTTTGGGAGCATCGACCACGGCTGACAAGGCACCCGTGCCGTTCTTCCTGCATGATCACCGTCGCACATCCGCCCGACGACACGGAGCACGCGGCCTACGACGCCGACGCGGCGCAGCGCCACTGGCGCGTGCTCGTCCAGGCCCACCGCGTGTTCACCGACTTCCGCGCCCGCTTCCTGGGCAAGGTGAGCCCGGTCCACTTCTTCTGGGGCGCCTTCGACCTCGCCGTCACGCGGTTCTCCGGCCGCGAGGCGCCGACGCACCCCGGCGGCGTCCCCAACTGCGCCGACTGGGTGATGGAGGAGGCGTACTCGCGCGAGCTCTCGAGCGCCGGCTTCTGGGCGGGCGCGGGCCTGGGCGGGGCGGCGTACTTCCACGACGACCTGGGCGAGTTCGTGCTGCCGTACGAGGCGGTGCGGACGGCGGACGACCCGGAGGCGGTGCTCCTGGCGTTCCTGCAGAGCACGTACGAGGCCGCCGCCGACCTAGCAGACTGGGACCAGGCGGGGCTGGAGCGCGAGTCGGCCCCTCCGGCCTGACGGCCCGCGCGACCACGCGGCCCCTACGTCCCCACCCCGCCCGGCCTCTACTGCCCGTCCCCGCCCCGCCCCTACCGCTCACCCTCCGTTCTCTGCCATGTCCTTCCGCACGCCCGGCCTCCACCACGTCACCGCCACGACAGACGGCGACCAGGAGGACCTCGACTTTTTCGCCGGCACGCTCGGCCTCTCGCTCATCAAGCAGACCGTCAACTTCGACGACCACGACGTCTACCACTTCTACTACGCTGACGCCGCCGGCACGCCTGGCAGCGTCATGACGACGTTCCCCTACGGCCGCCGCGACGTGCGCCAGGGCCAGGACGGGGTTGGAATCACGAGCCTGGTGGCGTTCTCGGCACCGGTCGGATCGCAGACGTTTTGGGAGCAGCGGTTCGCCGAGCGTGGCGTCGCCACCGAGTCCGCCGAGGTGATGGGACGCCCGGCGCTTCGGATCAGTGACCCGTCCGGCCTGCCGCTGGCGGTCGCGTTCGGCGAGGACGACCGCGCCGGCGCGCCGGGCCTGGACGCCGAGGTGGCGCTCCGCGGCGTGCTGGGCGTGCAGCTCCGCGTCCGCCAGGCCGCGCCGGTCGCTGCGTTCCTGGCCGACAGCTTTGGGATGGAGGTGACGCAGACCGAGACGGGCCATCTCGCCCAGGCCGAGGGCGGCGGCCCGGGGCAGATGGTCGAGCTCGTCGAGGACGCCTCGGCGCCGGAGGCGAAGAACGGTCTGGGCACGGTCCACCACGTCGCCTTCCGAGCGCGGACGGACGCCGAGCGCGACGCGCTCCACGACCGCCTAGCGGCCGAGGGCGTGAAGGTGACGGAGACGAGGGACCGCTCCTACTTCCGGTCGATCTACTTCCGCGACCGCGAGCGGACCGGCGGCGTGCTGTTCGAGGTCGCCACGGACGGCCCCGGCTTCGACCTGGACGAGCCCGCCGGCGCACTCGGCCGCGAGCTCCGCCTGCCGCCGGGCGTGGACGACGAACAGGCGGTGCGCGAGGGCCTGCCCGACGTCGCCGTCCCGACCCCGTAGACACGACCGCACGCGCTCCCCGAATGCGGCTCGCCGTCCTGATGATCGTTCAGTTCGACTCGGAGCGCGACGCCACGACGCCCTGCCGGTTCGACTGACAGGGTCCTGCACACTCTCACCGTCGTCGACGCGTCCATCTGCAGGTCCAGAGGACGTAACCCACGTAACTCAGCCATACGAACCCATGGAACCCCACGCACACAAGCCTGCCACCCACGGCCTCCACCACGTCACCGTCATCGCCGGAGACGCTCAGGAAAACGTGGACTTCTACACCGGCACGATGGGGATGCGCCTGGTCAAGAAGAGCATCAACCAGGACGCCCCGGACGTCTACCACCTCTTCTACGCCGACGCCGTGGGCACGCCCGGCACCGACCTCACCTTCTTCCCCATCCCGACCGCCAGCCGCGCGAGCGCCGGCCCGGGCCAGGTCGTCGAGGTCCCGCTCGCCGTGCCCACCGGCAGCCTGGACTTCTGGCAGGAGCGGCTGGGCGAGCACGGCGTGACGACGGGCGAGGTCGAGACGCGGTTTGGCGAGCGGGCGCTCCCGTTCGAGGACCCGCACGGCTTGCGGCTGGCGCTCGTCGAGACCGACGACGAGCGCCCGTTCGTGCCGTGGGGGCAGAGCCCGGTTCCGGCCGAGCACCAGGTGCGCGGCCTGCACGCCGTGCGGATCTGGGAGCGTGGGACGGAGCCCACCGAGACGCTCCTGACGGCGGTGATGGGGATGGAGAAGGTCGGCGAGGACGGCGACTGGCACCGCTATGCGGCGCCGGGCGGCGGCTCGGGCACGTACGCCGACGTGAAGGTGGTCGCCGACGCCGCACCCGGGCGGGGTGGTGCCGGGGGCGTCCACCACGTCGCCTGGCGGATGCACGACGACGACCAGGAAGACGTGCTCCGGAGCTACATCGAGCGGGTCGGCCTGCGCCCGTCCCCGCCCATCAACCGCTTCTGGTTCCGGTCCGTCTACTTCCACGAGCCGGGCGGGGTGCTCTTCGAGCTCGCGACCGATGGCCCCGGCTTCGCTCGCGACGAGGACCCCGAGCACCTCGGCGAGACGCTCGTTCTTCCGCCGTGGCTGGAAGCGCAGCGGGAGCAGATCGAGGCCGGCCTTCCCGTCCTGGACACGCCCCACGTCGGCACCTGAGCCCGCGCCGTCTGACGTCCTGCTCCGTCGCGGCACTTCGACCCTACCTCCTTACCACAGCCTACGCTCTCATGTCATCCTCCGACACCCACGCTCGCCACTGGATCGGTGGCGAGTGGGTCGACTCCGAGACCCACACCGACAGCATCGACCCGGCCACCTACGACGTGATCGGCACGTACGCCGACGGCGGCGAAGCCGAGGCGCAAGCCTGCACCGCCGCCGCCAAGCGCGCCTTCACCGAGACCGACTGGTCCACCAACCGCCAACTCCGCGCTCAAGCGCTCAACGAGATGGCGGACCGCTTCGAGGCGGCTACCGACGAGCTCGTCGAGATCTTGTCGCTCGAGAACGGGAAGGTGAAGGACGAGGCGCGGTTCGAGGTCACCATGGCGCCGTCCAAGCTCCGCTTCTACGCGGCGCTGGCGCTCGCCGAGGGCGGCCGGGCCGTCCAGGTCGCGGCCGGCAAGTACACGACCGTCTACCGGGAGCCGATGGGCGTGGCCGGAGTGATCGCGCCGTGGAACTCGCCCATCATCCTGTTTATCCGCTCGCTCGCGCCTGCGCTCGCGGCCGGGACGACCGTCGCGGGCAAGCTGCCGGGCCAGACGGCGCAGACGAACGCAGCGATGTACCGCGTCTTCGCGAGCGTCGAGAGCCTACCGGCGGGCGTGCTCAACGTGTTCCACGAGTCCGGGCCGGACGGGTCGAAGGCGCTCGTCGCCTCGCCCGATGTGCCGACGATCAGCTTTACCGGGAGCACCGCCACGGGCGCGGCCATCCTCGAAGCGGGCGCCCCGATGATCAAGCGCTTCGGCCTGGAGCTCGGTGGGAAAACGCCCCACGTCGTCGCCGCCGACGCCGACCTTGACGGGGCGCTCCCGGTCATCGTGAAGTCGCTGACCACGTTCGCGGGCCAGTTCTGCATGACCGGGAGCCGGCTTCTCGTCGAGCGCCCCGTTTACGACGAGGTCCGCGACCGGCTCGGCGAGATGCTCGCGGCCGTCAAGGCCGGGCCGGCCGCCGATCCAGAGAGCGACATGGGACCGCTCATCGACCGGCCCAACGTCGACCGCGTCGACGAGATCGTCGAGAAGGCGATCGCCGAAGGCGCGACGGTGGTGACGCGCGGCGGACCGATCACGGAGGGGCCGCTCTCGAAGGGCGCCTTCTACCGGCCGACGCTCCTGGAGGTGGCCGATCCCAAAATGGACATCGTCCAGGAAGAGACGTTCGGGCCGGTCTTGACGATGCAGGCGTACGATTCGGAGGACGAGGCCATCGCGCTCGCCAACGACTCCATCTACGGGCTCGCGGCCGCCGTATGGTCGACGGACGTCGACCGCCCGCTCCGGCTCGCGCGGCGCATCGACGCCGGGACGGTCTGGATCAACAACTGGGCCGTCATCTACGACGAGAGCGCCGAGGGCGGCTACAAGCAGAGCGGGCTCGGCCGCCTCAACGGCGTGGCCGCGATGGAGGACTTTGTCGAGTACAAGACCGTCATCCAGGAGCTCTCTGTCGTGGAGCGTGCCTAGTCCGCCGCCCGCCCGCCTCGACGCCGAGGCGGGCGCGGTCGCGGAGGTCGGCCCCGCCGCCGTCGCCGTTGTGCAGCGCGTTCCCCGGTGGGAGCGCGAGCGCTACGAGTCGTGGCTCGCCACGTTCCACCGCGTCGTGGCCGACCGTCCCGGCTTCCAGTCGGTCGACGTGGTCCGTCACTCCGAAGGAGACGATATCCTGTACACCGTCCTCACGCGGTTCGACGGGTCCGCGGCGCGCGACGCGTGGCTCGCGTCGGACGCGCTCGCCGACCTCCGCCAGACGCTCGGCGAGATCGCCGGGGCGCACCGCGTGGTCCAGCAGGGGACGGGCCGCGAGCTGTGGTTCGACCTCGCCCCGCCGGGCGCACGCGCGCCGTTCTGGAAGCGGGCCGTGCTCAGCGCGGCCTGCGTCTACCCGCTCCTGCTGATCGCGAACGCGACCCTCGGCCGGCTCCTCGGCCGCTTTCCCGCCCCGCTGGCGCTGGCCGTGACGGTCGTCGTGCTCTCGTGCGTCCTCACCTATCCCGTGATGCCGCTCGCGACGCGCTGGGCGCGGCCGTGGCTGTACAACAGAGGGAAAGAGCCCACAGGAGGCGCCACAGAGAGAGGTCCGGCCTCGCCCCCCTCGGTGGAGTGAGCGGCCCACGGCCGCCCCGCCCCAGAACCCCGCCCCGCCCCATGCGTCCACCCCGCCCCTCACCACCCTTGCCCCCATGGCCCTGAAGACCGGCGACCGCGCCCCCGACATCCAGCTCTACGACGACGCCACCGAGCCGTTCTCGCTCCAAGACGCCCTCGCCGACGGCCCCGTCGTCGTCCTGTTTTTCCCCGGCGCCTTTACGAGCGTGTGCACGACCGAGCTCAACACGGTCGGCAACGACTACGACCGCTACCGCGACCTCGGCGCGACCGTCGTCGGGATCTCGACCGACTCGCCGTTCGCGCTCGCCGAGTTCAAGAACGTGAACGGGCTGCCGTTCCCGCTCCTCTCCGACCACGAGGGCACGGTCTCGGCGGCCTACGGGGCCAAGTACGACAACGACTTTACGCCGATGGGCCTCGACCGCATCTCGAAGCGGGCGGCCTTCGTCGTCGGCGAGGACGGCACGATCCGCTACGCCGAGGTGCTCGACAACGCGGGCAACCAGCCCGACTTCGACGCCGTCCTGGGCGCGCTCCAGGCGGACGCCGCCTAAGCTCCGCCCCGCCCAGCGGGGACGCGCTTTCTCCACCCCGCCCGCGGCGCTTGTGTCGGGCGGGGTGGAGGTAGGCCTCCCGAGCGGGGCGGTCACGTTCGAGGCCGCGACGCGTCTGCGGTGTCTCGCGTGCCGAGACCGCATGGCCCCACGACACGCACGTCGTTGCTCGGGCGGGGTGGAGCGCCGCTTTGCCCGCGATCACCTCATGGGCGTTTGTCCGTTATTGCAAAATCTAGTATCATGTTCTCTATCACCGACCTCCACGACCGCGCGCGCGCGCTGAACAAAAAGATCGCGCTCCCCGAGGGGACCGACCCGCGCACGATCCAGGCCGCGCTGTGGCTCGCCGAGCGCGGCGTGGTCCGCCCCGCCCTCGTTGGTCCCGAGGCCGAGGTCCGCGCTGAGGCCGAGCGGCAGGGGACCCCGCTGCCGCCGTCGATCTCGGTCGTGGACCCGGCGACGAGCCCGCGCGCCCAGGACTACGCGCAGGCCCTGTTCCAGAAGCGGAAGCACCGGGGGATGACGTACGAGCAGGCGCGCGAGGCCGTGCACGACGTGTTGTACTGGGGCGACCTCATGGTCGACGCCGGCGACGCCGACGGATGCGTAGCCGGCGCGGCGCACCCGTCGCCCGACGTGGTCCGCGCGGCGATCCACGTGCTGGGCGTGGCGGAGGGCTCGGCGCTCGTGTCGTCGTTCTTCCTCATGGTGCTCCCCGACGGCCGCCCGCTGACGTACGCCGACTGCGGCGTGAACCCGTACCCGTCGCCCGACGAGCTGGCCTCGATCGGCCTCGACGCGGCCCAGAACCACCGCTTCCTGACGGGCGAGGAGCCGCGCGTGGCCTTCCTGTCGTTCTCGACCAAGGGCTCGGCCGAGCACGACCTCGTCGACCGCGTGCGCCAGGCGACCGAGACGGCGCAGCAGAAGCGGCCGGACGCGGCCATCGATGGCGAGCTCCAGTTCGACGCCGCCTTCGACGCGGCGGTGGGGGAGCGGAAGGCGCCGGGAAGCGCCGTCGCCGGCCAGGCTAATGTGTTCGTGTTCCCCAGCCTCAACGCCGGCAACATCGGCTACAAGATCACGCAGCGCGTGGGCGGGGCGGAGGCGTTCGGGCCGGTCCTGCAGGGGCTCCGCCTCCCGGCCAACGACCTGTCGCGGGGGTCGGACTGGGAGGACATCGCGAACGTGGCGGCGATCACGGCGCTCCAGGCAGGCGCGCTCGATTAATCCGTTATTGCAGTGAAACTAGCTGTCATTCAGTTCGACGTCGAAAAGGGCGGGGTGGAGGCCAACCTCGCCCACGCCGAGTCGCTCCTGCACGAGCAGGGCGGGGCGGAGGCCGACCTCGTCGTGCTCCCCGAGCTGTTCGCGACCGGCTACTTTTTCGACTCCACGGAGCAGGCCCACGCGCTCGCCGAGCCGGTCCCCGACGGCCGGACGGTGCGCCGCCTCGAAGCGTGGGCGCGCGAGACCGGCGCCACGTTCGTTGCCGGCCTCGCCGAACGGGCGGGGAGCTCTCGCCGCCCCGCTCACTACAACAGCGCCGTCGTGGTGGCGCCGCGCGGCTGGCTGGGGACGTACCGCAAGACGCACCTCTACTACGAGGAGACGCAGCACTTCCGCCCCGGCGACACCGGCTTCCCCGTGTGGACCGTCGCGGATCGGGCGGGGCGGCCCTACCGGCTGGGCGTCATGGTCTGCTTCGACTGGTTCTTCCCGGAGTCCGCCCGAGCCCTCGCGGCGGGCGGGGCGGACGTGGTCGCGCACCCGTCGAACCTCGTCCTCCCGCACTGCCCGGAAGCCATGCCCATCCGCGCCCTCGAAAACGGCGTGTTCACGGCGACCGCCAACCGCACGGGGTCGGAGTCGAACGGCCGCGAGACGCTCACGTTTATCGGCCGCAGCCGGATCTGCTCGCCGCGCGCCGAGGTGCTCGCCGAGGCCCCGCGCGTGGGCGACGCCGTGCTCACGGCCGAGGTCGACCCGCACGACGCCCGCGACCGCCAGCTCAACGCGTACAACCACCGTGACGACGACCGCCGCCCCGCCCTCTACGCGTCCTACGCATCGAGCGGGGTGGGCTGAGTGGGGAGGCGCGTAGGTCCCGCCCCGCCCTCACGGCCGGCTCAGCCGCGGGTCGACCGGAAACGGCTCGGGGTCGCCGGCCCCGATCTGCCGGAAGTCGGGGTGCGTGGGGTTGAGGAGCACGTTCCACTCCCGCGGCACGACGACGGACGGAACGACGAGCGCGGCCGAGCGCTGCCCGTCGAACCACGCCGTCCCCAGCGCCTGCGTCGACGGCGGGTGCGGCCACGCCTGCCAGTCGGCGGGGAGGTCGTCGAGGTCGACGCGCTCCACCAAGCCGGCGGGGACGTCCAGGGGGACGGCGACGTAGGCCGCCCGGAGCAGCTCGGTCCGGTCGACGTGGACGAGCGTTTCGAGGAGCGCGAGCGAGGCCGACGAGGCCGCGTAGACGACGGGCCGCCCGCGCGCGTGCCACCGCCCCGCCCGCAGGGCCGAGCCGATGCCCGAGAGGGCGGAGCCGGCGTACTTCGCCTTCGTGAGCCGCCACGCGCGGAGGTCTCCGCTGGGACGTCGGGCCACTACGCGGCGGCCGTGAACTCGACCGCGTAGAGCGCGTCCTCGACCGCGCGGGCGCCGGGCGCCGTGTCGGCGTGGCGGAGCGGGGGTTCGCCGCCGAAGAGCGCGTGGGGCTCGGTCATCCACTCGGCCCCGGCCCGGTCGTCGCCGAGGGCGACCGCGGCCATCTCGGCGAGGCGCGCCGCGCGGAGCAGGCGGTCCGACTCGTCCGTCGCCAGCCGCCCCGCCGCCCGGCGACGTGCGAGCGTTCGGGGGGCGATCCCCAGCGCCTCGGCGAGCGCGGGCGCTGGGAGCGCGAGCGCCTCGCGGAGCGCGTCGAACGCGCGGGCGGGAAGGCCAGCGCGGACCGCGCGGGCTAGACGGACCGGCCCGTCGACTCCGTCGAGGCCGAGCAGGCGCGACCCGTCCAGGGCGTCGAAGGGGACGGTGTCGAGGTCGGGCGGGGCGGTCGTTCTCATGGGAGCGCGCGGGAGGCGAGCGGAAGGTACGTGCCACATGCCTCTTGGTTTCGGCACATGGCACGCGACCCTGAACACCACCGTTCTCGCTCCCCACCCCGCCCGTTCTGGTGCGGACGTGTCGTGGGGGCGGGGTGGCGCCCGGCTCGGTGGTCTATCTGCGTTGCTCTCGGCTCTGGATCACCCTGCGCCGGCCACCCCGCCCAGCGCGGCGCGGATGCGGCCTTCCGGGTCTGGGCTCAGGTCCGGTTCGAACGCCTGTCCCGTGACCGTCTCGTACAGCTCGACGTAGCGCGCGCTCACGTCGCGCACGAACTCCGGCGGGAGGTCGGGGAGCGTTTGCCCGTCGAGCCCGCGGAACCCGTGCTCCATCAGCCACTCGCGCACGAACTCTTTCGAGAGCTGCCGCTGCGGCCGCCCCGCCCGCAGCCGCTCCTCGTACGTGTCGGCGTAGTAGTAGCGCGACGAGTCCGGCGTGTGGACCTCGTCGATGAGGAGGAGCCGGCCATCGGGCGCCCGCCCGAACTCGTACTTCGTGTCGACCAGGATCAGCCCGCGCTCGGCCGCGATCTGGGTGCCCCGGTCGAAGACGGCAAAGGCGAGGTCGGCCGCGCGCCCCAGCGTGTCGGCGTCGACGAGTCCGCGCGCGACGATCTCGAGGCGCGAGACGTCTTCGTCGTGGCCCTGGACGGCCTTGGTCGCCGGCGTGAGGATCGGGCGGGGCAGGCGGTCGCCCTCGCGGAGCCCGTCGGGGAGCGGCTCGCCGCACAGCTCGCGGCCGCCTTCTCGGTAGACGCGCCACGCGTGGCCGGCGAGGTAGCCGCGGACGACGAACTCGACGGGGAGCGCGTCGCACCGGACGCCGACGGTCACGTTGGGGTCGGGCACCGCCAGGACGTGGTTGGGCGCGACGTCGGCCGTCCGCTCGAAAAAGTAGGCGGCCACGCTGTTCAGGACCTGACCCTTGAGCGGGATGGCCTGGCGGAGCACGTGGTCGAACGCCGAGATCCGGTCGGTCGTGACGAGCACGAGGCGCCCGTCGCCGGCGTCGTACGTGTCGCGGACCTTGCCCTCGTAGCGGGTCCCCAGGCCGAGGTCCGTCCGGGCGAGGGCGGGGGGGAGCGGGGCGGTCATCACGCGCGGGCGGGACCCGACGACCCGCGGGCGATGAGCCGGGCGGGGAGCTCGACCCCGACGCAGTCGTCTTGGCTCCCGTCGAGCCGCGAGAGGAGTTGCTCGGCCACACGGAGCCCGGCCCGCTGCATTTCCTGGCTGACGGTCGAGAGGTCGAGGTAGCGGCTCAGCTTGAGGTCGTCGTAGCCCACGATGGAGACGTCGCGGGGCACGCGGAGGCCGTTGTCGCGCGCCCACGCCCAGGCCCCGTATGCCTGCACGTCGGAGGCGGCGAAGATGGCCGTCGGCGGGGTGGGGCCGCCCATGAGCTTGGCCATCGCTTCGGCTCCGGCCTCCTCGGAATACCCCGCGTGTTTGGTCGTGTCGCCGGCAGCGACGAGGTCAGGGTCGTAGTCGATCCCGGCCGCCTCGAGCGCGCCCCGGTACCCGGCCAGCCGGGGGCGCGCGCTGTACCCCCACGCGTGGGCGGTGACGAGCGCGATCCGGCGGTGCCCGAGCTCGATCAGGTGCTCCGTCGCCGTCCGTGCGCCGGCCTCGTCGTCCCACCAGTACGCGTCGAACTCGTCGGACTGGCTGCCCAGGAGGACGACCGGCGCCTGCATCCCCCGAAGCTGCACCGCGAGCGCCTCGTCGACGGGGAGCGACACGAGCAAGAGCCCGTCGACGGCGCCCCGATGGAGGAACCGCTGGAGCGTCGCCCCCGGGTGGCCCGAGCCCAGGTTGCACAGGAGCAGGTCCATCTCGCGCTCGCGCATGGCGTCCTTGACGCCCTTCAGGATCTCGACGTAGAACGCCGATGTCGCCGACGGCAAAGCGACGGCGAGCGAGGTCACCGACTGCTGGGCGAGGGCTCGCGCCGTCCGCTGCGGTCGAAACTGGAGCTTCTGGATCGCCGCCTGGACCCGGTCGCGTGTGGCGTCGGAGACCTCGTTCGAGCCGTTGAGGACGCGGGAGACGGTCGAGATCGCCACCTTCGCTTCGCTGGCAACGTCGTAGATCGTGGGGCGCGTGCGGGGCGTGGGCGGGGTTCCGGCCATGAATCGGGGCGGGGTGGACCCCAAGAAGCGTTCGCGGGGGCGGGGTGGAAGCTAGGTCCGGTTTTCCGCGCCCGTGCTGGGAGCGGGCGACGCGTTCCCGCCGCTGGCCCACCAGGGGTTGATCCGTGACGTCCGCCCCGGCACGTCGAAGGGGTGACGCGCGGCTTCGGTCGAGGCACGCTTGGCGGCCTGCAGGGCTTCCTCGACGGGCGAGCCCTGGACCATTTCATTTAAGGCCGTTATTGCAAATATACTTGACATCCCATCCGCCGCCGATCCATCAATCAGAGAAGCCTCGTACAGCGCGAAGTCGTCGCCGTCGTAGTACAGGTCGAACGCGAGCGGGACGGGCGCGCCGTCTCCCCCCGGTGTCCCAGGGTCGTCGGCCGCGTCGTAGAACCGGTAGGGGAGAGACCCGCAGCGAATGACGACCCGCTGAGCGCCCCGGTTGTGCAGCCGCTGTGCGGCAACTTGAGCGTCGTCAAGCGACTCGATCTGGCCTCCCGTGACGAGTTCGGCGTCGGCCTTCGACACCGTTACGAGCGTAGCAACCCCGAGCCGGTCCGCGACGGCGTCGATGCCTCGTGCCGAAAGCACAGTCTCACCATTCGGTCCCGACGCGACGAGGTCCAGGACGGAGGGCACCCCTAGTGCGACGACAGCGTCACACACGGCCTCGACCGTTTTGGGTCCACCCAGGATTCCGACCTTAATCCCTTCGACGGCTCCCGTCGCTTGGAGATGTTCGAGCTGAGCCTGAACCGTGTCGACGGGAACGTCGGTGACGTCGGTAACCATACCGTCGGACGCAACGACGATGGAGGTACAGACGGGGAGCGGGGCGGCGCCGACCGCCCGCGCGGCCAGCACGTCGGCGGCGAGCCCGCGCTCAGAGACGGCGTAGAGGGCGCCGACGACGGCGAGAGGACGGAGATACATAAGGTGTGAGATGAGAAACGGTGCCGCTCGGGACGCCACCGCTCGTCGGGTTGGGGCGGCCTGCTGCCCATGTACTAAGCCACCCCGCCCAGCGGCGAGGGCGGGGTGATGAGCGCCTGCAAGGTTGTGCCGGTATGCCATGACGCTGCATGACCTCTACGACTGTGCGGCTTGGAGGCGAGCATCTCCGGCAGGACCCAGCCGCCGCGGTAGGGTTCCACACGGGCGGGGCGCTGATGCCCTCGGAATAGTCCCGGCAGCGATTTGAGTCCGTTATTGGTGTATGGAATAACACCACCCACACGGTTCATCAAAGGCACTGAATATCCGCACGCCGCGCGTATAGCCGGCTGTATCTATGGCCGCCGGATCGACGAATCCGCCTGCCCATCTACCCCAACACCCATGAGAATCTACTTGACCTCTGCCTTTGCGGCAGCGCTCCTCATCGGAGCCCCTTTGACCTTCACCGGCTGCGAAACCGAGACTCAGCGCGAGGTAGAATCTGACGGCGACGTCGACTACGATACAGAGCTCGGCGTAGACGAGGCGGCCGTCGACGAGATCCAGACCGACGCCGAAGTCATCGGGAACGAGGTCGAGGAAGGCGCGCGCGAAGTGGGCGACAACATCGAGGACGCGGCCCAAGACGCCGGCGACGCGATCGACCGTAACGTGGACCTCGGCGAGAACGCAGAGAACCAGTAGCCGACAACAGGCTCGGCATCTGTCCGGGCGGGGTGGCCTGAGACCGCCCCGCCCGGACGTCGTTTTGCGGAGCGGGGCGGCTCATACGAGGCTATACTTACGATAACAGTCCTTATCGCACGCATACCATGAACCTCCCCGCCCACCCGTCAGGCGACCACCCCGCCCGCCCGCTCGGCGCCGCATTCTCGGAGCAGTCCGACCTCGTCCCGCTCTACCTGCTTCGGTTCGACCGCGACAACACGCGGCGGGCCTATGGGCTCGACCTGGAGCACTTCTTCGGGACCGGGACGGTCACGCTCCAGATGGCGCGCACCGTCTCGTTTACGCACGTGAACGAGTTCGTGGCACGCCTGGAAGCCGACGGACTCAGCCCAGCGACGATCCGCCGCCGGCTCGCAGCGGTCCGCGGCTTTTTCAGTTGGCTCGTGGCCCTTGGGCTCTTGTCGCTGAACCCGGCCGACCGCCAACTCGTGCGCCGGGTGACGCCGGACCGTCCCCAAGACCGGGTGCTGACGGTCCTGACAAAGGACGAATCCGTCCGCCTGCTGTCTGGGATCGACCTCGACACCGAGACGGGACCTCGGAACCACGCTCTGGTGTCCACGCTTCTGCACTGCGTCCTTCGCCGCTCAGAGGCGGCGGCAATGGACTTCGAGCACATCGTCCGCGCGAGACCGTACTGGGTGCTGCGTCTGCCCCGTGCCAAGGGCGGGGCGAACCAGACGGTCAAGATTCCCGAGCATGTTGTCGAGTCAATTGAATCACTCAAAGACACGTACGGGTATCGCTCGGGAGCAATCTGGAGATCCTTGAGCCGGAACCGCTCCCGCGGGCAGCGCCTCTCGACGACATCGGTTTACATGATCGTCAATCGAGCGGCAAAGGACGCAGGCATATCAGGAACGGTAGGCGCACATACTCTTCGCCACACAGGCTGCACGATGGCGATTGAGAACGGCGCGTCTATTCAGCAAGTCCAGATCCACGCCCGGCACAAGAACGTCGAGACGACCATGCGGTACGTTCACCAGCGTGACCGGCTCGCCAACAGCGCGGCCGACTTTATTGACCTGACCCCCTAGCGACGCGTGGACTACGACCTCATCGTCATCGGCGCCGGCCACAACGCGCTCATCTCGGCCGCCTACGTCGCCCAGGCCGGGTACCGCGTCGGCGTGTTCGAGCGGCGCGACGTGGTGGGCGGGGCGGTCTCGACTGTCGAGCACGTCCCGGGCTACCAGTTTGACCTGGGTGGGTCAGCCCACATCCTGATCCGCCTCACGCCGATCGTCGAGGAGCTCGGGCTCGAACGCTACGGGCTGGAGTACCTGGAGCTCGACCCGCTGTTTTTCGCCCCGTACCAAGATGGCGCCTCCGTCACGATCTACCGGGACGTGGACCAGACGGCCCAAGGGCTCGAGCGGCAGTTTCCCGGCGAGGGCGAGGCGTACAAGGCATTCGTGGACACCTGGGCGCCGTTCTCGCGCACGGTCAAGGACGTGTTTCTCTCCACGCCCAGCCCGTTCGAGTTGGGCAAGACGTTCGCCTTCGGGGACTCGGCCGCCATCGACTGGCAGAACGCCCTCGGCACGATTCTCCGGCCCTACGGCGAGGTCGTCGACCAGTTTTTTACCCACGAGAAGGTCAAGACGCCCCTCGTGTGGATGGCCGCGCAGAGCGGTCCGCCGCCGACCGAGCCCCTCAGCGCCCCCTTCCTCCTCTGGCACCCGCTCTACCACGAGAGCGGGGTGGCGCGCCCCCGCGGCGGTTCGGGCGGTCTCACGAAGGCCCTCCGCCAGCACATCGAGGCGCACGGCGGCGACGTGTTCACGAGCGCCCCCGTCGACCGGATCGTCGTCTCGAGCGGGGCGGTCGAGGGCGTCGAAGTAAAGGGCGAGGTGTACACCGCGACCAGCGTCCTTTCGGGCACGCA
This sequence comes from Rubrivirga litoralis, assembly GCF_031846415.1. Lineage (NCBI taxonomy): Bacteria > Pseudomonadati > Rhodothermota > Rhodothermia > Rhodothermales > Rubricoccaceae > Rubrivirga > Rubrivirga litoralis. Next base: position 25,467 of record NZ_JAVRHT010000034.1, read on the forward strand.
CATCCTGGAGACGCTCGACCGCCTGCTGCCCCGCGCAGACCGCCCCGCCCAAGCCGACCAGATGCGGGTCGGGAATGGGTTCGGAGCGATCCTCCGCCTGGCCCTCGACAAGCCGCTGGAGTACGCGGCGGCACCCGGACTCGAATCGAGAACCGGCCTCCAACTCGTCTGCAGAAATCGACAGCAAATCAGCGACGCCTACGCCGACTACCTCAAGGGTCACCCTGCCCAGGACCCGCCCATCGTCGGCATGAGCTTTTCGGCCGTCGACGACACGCTCGCCCCGCCGGGCGGGGAGGTCCTATGGCTCTGGGCGCAGTACTTCCCGTACGAGCTCTCCGGCGGCCGCTCCTGGGACGACATCGGCGACGAGGTGGCCGAGTCCATCCTCGACACGTTCGAGGTATACGCGCCGGGCACGAAGGCGTCCGTCGTGGGCAGCCTGTTCCAGCACCCCCTGTGGCTGGAGCGCGAGCTCGGCCTGTTCCGCGGTAACGTGATGCACCTCGAGATGAGCCTGGACCAGATGTTCACCCTCCGCCCCGCCCTCGGGATGAGCGAGTACAAGGGGCCGGTAGACGGCCTGTTCCTGACGGGCGCGAGCACACACCCGGGCGGGGGGATCATGGGCGCCTCGGGACGGAACGCGGCCCGTGTCGTTCTCAAGCATCTGTCCTAACGGTCCTGTGGAGATCCAAACGTCTGCTCGTTACCACCGACAGGTCCTCTTGCCGGAGGTCGGTCTGAAGGGGCAAAAGCGCCTCGGCGCCGCGTCGGTTCTGATTGTGGGCGCGGGCGGGTTGGGCACGCCGGCCGCCACCTACCTCGCTGCCGCCGGCGTAGGCCGGCTCGGCCTCATCGACTTCGACCGCGTCGATGAGACGAACCTCCACCGCCAGGTCCTCTACACGCCCGAGGACGTGGGTGAGGCCAAGGTCGACGCGATCGCGCAGCGGCTGACGGCTCAGAACCCCGGGGTCGTGATCGACCGCCACGCGTCCCGGCTCGACGACAGCAACGCGCTGGACCTCGTCGGCGCCTACGACCTCGTGCTCGACGGGACGGACACGTTCGCTACGCGCTACCTCGTCAATGACGCGTCCGTCCTCACGGGGACGCCGAACGTGTTCGCCTCGATCAGCCGGTTCGACGGGCAAGCGTCGGTGTTCGGGGCGCCGGGAGGCCCCTGCTACCGCTGCTTGTTTCCCGCCCCGCCCCCGGCCGGTCTCGTCCCGAACTGCGCCGAGGGCGGGGTGCTCGGCGTCCTTCCAGGCCTCTTGGGGACGATTCAAGCGACCGAGACGCTCAAGCTCCTGCTCGGCATCGGGAACCCGCTCGTCGGGCGCCTCCTCCTGGTCGACGCCCTCGGCATGGCGTTCCGCGAGCTCCGCGTGGACCCGGACCCGGCCTGCCCCGTTTGCGGTGATCACCCGACACTCACTCACCTTACTCCAACCCAACCGATGGCGTCCGTTCCTGAGACCACCGTCCGTGACCTGAAAACCCGCATCGACGCGGGCGACCGCCCGTTCATCCTCGACGTCCGCGAGGCGGACGAGTACGAGGGCGCCAACATCGGCGGCGCGCTCATCCCCCTCGGCGAGCTCCCCGACCGCATCGACGAGATCCGCGAGCACCAGAACGAGGACGTCGTCGTGCACTGCCGCTCGGGCGGTCGCTCCGCCAAGGCGGTCGAGTACCTCCGCGCCAACGGGTTCCCGAACGCCGTCAACCTCAAGGGCGGCATCCACGCTTGGAGCGACGAGGTCGACCCGTCGCTGCCCAAGGTGTAACCCCGCGCCACCCCGCCCGCAGGAGCGTGGCTGATGTTCTCGCCCCGGTTCTCGTCCTGACCGGCCCGACCGCTGTCGGGAAGTCCGCGCTCGCGCTCGACGTGGCGGAGCGCGTAGGCGCCGAGATCGTGTCGGCCGACAGCCGGCAGATCTACCGCGGCCTCGACGTGGGGACCGCCTCGCCGACGGCGGCCGACGTGCAACGGGTGAGGCATCATCTGGTGGACGTCTTAGAACCTCCCGAGCCGTATTCGGCGGGACGGTTTTTGAGTTGGTGTGGACGAGCAATAACAGAAACACAGAGCCGAGGGGCGCCCGTCCTCGTCATCGGAGGCTCGACCCTGTATATCCACGCCGTCGTCCGAGGCATTGCCGACCTCCCGACTGTCAGTGAAGGGCTCGACCAGACCCTCCAAATCAAGGCCCGCACGCCCGAGGGGCGGGGCGGCCTCTACGACGAACTCCGCCGCGCCGACCCCGAGAGCGCGGCGACTCTGGACCCCACCAAGAGTCAGCGTCTCGTGCGCCTCGTGGGATTGCTCCGGGAGACCGGACGTGCCCCCTCAGCCTTGTGGCGAGAACAGGAGCGCCCACCCCTCCCGCACCGTCTCGTCGTCCTCGACCGCCCGCGGTCCGAGTTGTACGCGAGGATCGACGCGCGTGTCGACCGGATGCTGACCGACGGGCTCATCGAGGAGACCCAGCGCGTCCTCTCACACAACCCTAGCGCGCGAGCCCTTCTGGACGCGACGATCGGCTACCGAGAGGTCCTGGCCCTGCTCGACGGGACTATTGACCGGGACGAGGCGGTCCGCCTCATCAAGCGCAACTCGCGGCGCTACGCGAAGCGCCAGCTCACGTGGTTCCGGCGCTACGAGGAGGCCCAGTGGCTCGACGCCCGAACGGCCACCGTTCAGGACGTGCTAGACGCCGCCGCCCCGTGGCCGTCGAGCACGTAGAGCGCCTGGGGATGAAGCCCTGCGAACGTCCGGGTGCGGCGCACTGCGACCCCTTCCTCGCGGAGCACGGACCGCCATTCCGCATCCGATCGGATGTCCAGCGGCTCTTCGTCGATAGCTGCCCCCGAGCGGAGCCGGTTGGCGAGGCGGTCGGCCCGCTCCAACCACGCCTTCTGCCAGGGCGCCGTCCAGACGGTCTCCAGCACCAGGACCACCCCGCCCGTTACGCGGACCGCCTCGCGGAGCACGGCGGCCGGGTCCGCGCTGTGGTGGAGGACGAACACGACAACGGTGAGGTCGAACTGGCCTGACGCGTACGGGAGCGTCTGCCCATCGTAGAGGTCCACCCGGCGGGAGCCGCTCCCGAAGTGGACCACGTCGGCAGCCGTGACCGCGACGCCGAGGTCCGCCGCGAGCGCATCGCCGACGTAGCCCTCGCCGGCGCCAAGGTCGAGCACGCGGGCGCCCGGCCGGAGCACCGGGACGTACGGCCGAAGACGCCTCCACTTACCCCACGCACGATACCGCATCAGAGCCTCCAGACGATCAAAGGAGAAGAGAACGACCGCCCCGCCCCACCCCGCCCAGACAGCGGAGGTGTAGGCTGGGGGCCAGACGTAGACCAGGTAGGTAGCGGATGTAACTGCACTCAGCCACAGGTACGATTTTCTGGACAGCAATAACGGCAAAACAAACAAGCCTGGGAGCAGGTGCCACGGGTGCAGCGTGGTTGACGTGAGTGTGAACCCCATGACGAGGGCGGCGACTGCCCATCGGGTTCGCGTCACGCTGCGGTTTTGTGTCGCCACCACCCACCCCGCCCACACGACGCCAGCCACCCCCAGGAGGCGGGCGGCGACGAGGCCCGGCTCTGATGTGCTGTGATAAAGGGCTCCCTTGAGGAGGAGGTACGGGGCTGAGTAGAAGTCGAACGTGCCCATGTAGAGCCGGAGCGACTCGGTAGCGTGACGGGCGGCCTCAGCGCTCGTGTAGGGCAGCGCGAGCACCACCGCTACCGCCAGAGCGGAAACCGTCCCGCGCCACCCGACGCGCTGCACGACCACCGCACCGAGCGCGAACGGGTACAGTTTGACCCACCCCGCCGCCGCGACGGCCGCCCCAGCCAGGGCGGGGTGGCGCGCAACGTCCCACAGCAGCACGCCCAGCGCGCCGACGAGCAAACCCTCGGTGTGCCCCTGCCCCGCCACCTCGATGACCGCCAGCGGGTGCCACGCGTAGAGCGCCGCCGCCCGTGCCCCGACCACGCGGATCAAACACACCACGCCCACCATCTCCGCCGCGACGATGAGCGCCTTCAGCACCCACCACGACGCGCGCCACCCCGCCCCATACACGGCGCCCGCGGCCGCGAACACGGCCTGCGACAGCGGCGGGTACACCGAGAAGTAGTCGGGCGAGTTCATCCGCCGGTACGCCGCGTCCTCGTGGTGGTGCGCGAGGGCGGGGTCCGACGGGCGGAAGCGGTACGGCGAGGTCCCCTCCCCCACCTGCACCATGCCGTCCCACAAGTAGCGGTACCCGTCGTCGGAGAGCGCTGGGTTGAGGGGGAATACTGCTGCCCGTAATGCAAAAGATATTGCAATAACGGCAAAAGGTGACGGCCGCCACGTCCGCAGCGTCCACCCCGCCCACAGCACGCCGGCGAGTGCGCAGGCCACGAACGCCAGCCGCCACCCCGCCCCGGCCGACGGCGGCCGCGCCGTTACCAGCACGCCGAGCGACCACGCGGCGCCCCCCGCGAGCTGGAGCCACCGCTGCGCCGTCACGCCCGCCCCGACCGCACGAACCGGAGCACCACAGCGCCCTCGGCCACACGGACCTCGTCGGCGACCGTCTTCATGATGTAGAGGCCCCGGCCTCCCTCCGCGAGTTTGTCGGCGGGGAGGGCGGCCGCGTCCAAGAGCGACGGGTTGGGGCCGTCGCCCCCGTCGGTCACCTCCAGCGTCAGGGCCTCGGGGGCTGACGCGAAGCGCACGTGGATCCTCCCCCCCACTGGACCGTGCTCCACGGCGTTGCCCACCGCCTCGCTCACCGCGAGCACCGCCCGCGTCACGTCGGCGACCGGCCACCCCGCCCGTGCGGCCTCCGCCTCGACAAACTCCGCGGCGCGGGCGACGGCCTCGGCACGGTCAGGGAGTCGAATCTCGGGCACCGTGGAAACCGGCCAGGAGGGCGTGCCCGAGAAGGTAGCGCACCGCCCGGACCTGCACGGACTCGGGGAGCCGCCGGAGCGCGCGCCGGAGCACGAGCGGGGCGGGGCGGCGCGCGAGCGCGCGGAGCAGGCGGGAGTGCGCCGCCCCGCCCACGCCCGCGAGGTCGAGCGCACCGGGACACTGCGCCTCGAGGGCGGGGAGGGCCGCGCCGAACGACCGGGCGTTCGCAAGCGCCTCGGCCAGTCCGCCGACGCCGAACAGGTCGACCTCCAGGTCCGCCAGGCGGAGGCCGTCGGGGTGGCGAGCGGCGAGCGCGCAGGCCAGCGCGAAGTCCTCGCCGTAGGCTACACTCTCGTCGAACCCGCCGGCCGCGACGAGGGCAGGGCGGCGGACGGCGCACACGCAGGTGATCAAAAACCGCCACGGGACCGACCGCCCCGCCCGCTCCGGCGACGGGCCGCGCCGCGCGTGCGCGAGGTAGACCTGGTACGGGTCGCCTGCGTCGGTGAGGGCGGGGCGGACGCGCCCGACCGAGGCGGCACCGTCCGCGGCGGCGGCCAGGTGGCGCGCGGCGTCTGGGGGCGGGACCACGTCGGCGTCGAGGAAGACGAGCACGTCGCCCGTCGTCTCGCGCACGCCCCGGTTCCGGGCCGCGCCGCGGCCGGTGTTCCGCCCCTGACGGACGAGGCGGGCGCGAGGCTCCGCCGCGACCAGACGGTTGATCGTCGCGGCCGAGCCGTCCGTCGAGCCGTCGTCCACCCACACCCACTCCCCCACCCCGCCCAGCGCGAGCACGGCCGGGACCGTCCGGGCGAGCAGGTCGCCGCCGTTGTAGACCGGGACGACGACGGAGACGCTCATCGGCCGACCGCACCCCGGAGGATCGCCTCGAAGCGTTCGGTCGAGTCCGCCCACGAAAAGCGCGCGACGTCCTCGACACCAGCCCGCGCGATCTCGACGCGGCGGGACGCGTGGCGCAGGAGGTCGGCCGCCTCGCGGGCGAGCCCGGCCGCGTCACCGACAGGGACCTGCCGCATCGACCGCCCCGCCCGCAAAAACTCCGAGACGCCGCGGCTGTCGGTCGCCACGACGGCGCACCCGCACGCGGCCGCCTCCATCGGGACCAGCCCCCACCCCTCGACGCGCGACGTGTGGAGGCACACGGCGGCCCGGTTGTACAGCGCGCGGAGGGCGGGGCGGGGCGGGCGCACGTGGAGGTCGACCCACTCCGGCAGGCGGTGGCGGGGCGGGCGGGCGGAGACGACGTCGGCGCCGACGCCGGGCACGAGGTCGCGGAGCACGCCGAGCGCCTCGACCAACACGTCCGGTCCCTTGACCGGCAGCCGGTGGTACAGGGCGACGACGCGCGGCGCGCGCTCCGCGAGCGGAACGTCGAGCGCGACGTCGGCCGGGTCGACCGCGTTGGGGACGACGCCCACGACCGGCGCCCCGTGCGCGCGGACCTCGTCGGCGATCCACCCCGCCACGGCCACGTTCGAGAGCCCCAGGTGCCACGTCGCCTCGGCGCGGGGGCTCAGGTGGCGCTCGTCGTGCTGGAGAAAGTAGAGGCCGACCGCCCCGCCCTCGGCGCGGGTCGTCTCCCCCGCCCCGCCCCACGCGCCGAGTTCTGGAAAAGACGGGGGGCGGAGCGGGGCGACGTCGCGGGAAGCCGGGCGGGGCGGGGAGGCGACGGGCGGGGCGGGCCGGCGGGGCGGCGAGCGGGGCGGGGTGGTGAGGGCGGCGACCCAGGGGGCGGTTTGCCATCCCGTTGCAATAACGGCATCATGAGAGCGGACGTCGAGCGCGCCCGGCGACGCCGGCTCGACGGTCCGCACGCCGGCGGCCTCGTGGTAGGGCGCGTTGGCGACCCCGTGGAGCCGGTCGCGCGCCCAGACCGCCCCGCGCCGTGCGAGCCCGACCGCCCCGCCCGCGCTCCGCGGCGCGGCCACCGTCACCTCGTGCCCCCGCGCCGCGAGGCCGGCCGCGTGCCGGTACACGACGGCCGCCCCACCCATCGGGATGCGGACCGGCGCGGGGAGGACGAAGAGGAGGCGGAGGGGAGGTCTGGTCCTCGTCATGGGTCCTGTAGTCACTCGCTCAGGGTCGGAGCCCAACGACTTCTGGCTAGCGTCACGGGGCCTCCGTCGGGTTGGCTCTGGACGGTCGCGCCTTTCGTATCGCGTGCTCTCTCCTCAGGACACGAAACACGCCATACGAAATATGCAACGAGCGGCTTCCCCTCACACCACCAGCAAGTCTGTCGGGAGCGGCGTCAGGTTGTCCGCCCCGCCCTCGCGGAGCACGACGAGGTCCTCGATGCGGATGCCGAAGCGGTCCGGGAGGTAGACGCCCGGCTCGATCGTGACCGTCGCCCCGGCCGGCAGGCGGTGCTCGACCTGCTGCGACAGCCGCGGCCACTCGTGGACCTTCAAGCCGACGCCGTGGCCCAGGCTGTGCGAGAACGCCTCGCCCAGCCCGTCCGCCTCGATCACGTCGCGGGCGACGGCGTCGAGCTCGCCGCCCAGCATGCCCGCCCGCGCCGCCGCGACCGCCGCGCGCTGCGCACGCCGGACCGTCTCGTACGCCTCGCGCGCCGACGCGTGCGGCTCGCCGCCAACGGCGACCGTCCGCGTCAGGTCCGAGCAGTAGCCGTCGAGCACGCAGCCCATGTCGATCACCACGAGCTCGCCCGGCGAGATCGTCCGCGACGACGGCCGCGCGTGCGGGAGGGCGCCGCGCGGCCCCGACGCCACGATGGGCTCGAACGACATGGCGCTCGCCCCACGCCGCAGGTGCTGGTAGACGATCTCGGCCGCGATGTCGCGCTCGGCCACGCCCGGCCCCAGGAACGGGAGCACGGCGTCGAACACCTCGCATGTCAGCGCCTGCGCCCGCGCGACCGCCGCGATCGCCGCCTCGTCCTTGGCCGCGACCGCCTCGGAGAGCAGGTCCTTTACCGGCGAGAACTCGACCGCGGGCAGCGCCTCCCGGTACGCGTCGAGCGCCGCGACCGTCAGGTGCTCGGCCTGCACGGCGACCCGCCCCGCCCCCTCCAAGAGACCGGCCTCGGCGACGTAGTCCACGAGCGAGCCCTCAGGCACGTGGACGTCGGCGCCCTCGACCTCGTCGTCCGCCTGCGCGCGGTAGCGGCCGTCTGTCACGAAGTGCGCCGCCTTGCCCGTGACCACGAGGAGCCCGTTCGAGCCCGTAAACCCGACGGCCCACCGGAGGTCCGGGGCGTGCGTGACGAGCGCGGCATCGGCGCCCGCGGCGTCCGCCAGCGCGCGGACGAGGTCGAGCCGCCCCGCCCCCACGGGCGGAGGCGCCGCCCCGCCCTCACGGTTTGCGCCCCAGCGGTTTGCGCCCGCGGCGGGCGGGGTGGCGGGCGGTCCCAAATCGGGCGGGGTGGCGGACGGGTCGGGCGGGGCGGTCACGAGCGCGTGGAGTAGTTGGGGGACTCGGACGTGATCGTCACGTCGTGCGGGTGGCTCTCGCGGAGCCCCGACGACGTGATGCGGACGAACTGCGCCCGCTCCTGGAGGTCGGCGACCGTCGGGCAGCCGCAGTAGCCCATGGCCGCGCGGAGCCCGCCGACCATCTGGTACGTCACCTCGCCCAGCGTGCCCTTGTACGGCACGCGGCCCTCGATGCCCTCGGGGACCAGCTTTTTGAGGTCGTCCTCGGCGTCCTGGAAGTAGCGGTCTTTGGACCCGGCCTGCATGGCGCCGAGCGAGCCCATCCCGCGGTAGTTCTTGTAGCGGCGGCCCTCGTAGAGGACCGTCTCGCCCGGGGCCTCCTCGACGCCCGCGAACAGGCCCCCGATCATGACCGTCGCGGCCCCGGCCGCGAGCGCCTTGGGGATGTCGCCGGTCTGCTTGACGCCGCCGTCGGCGATGATGGGGACGTCGTAGCGCTGGGCCGCCTCGGCGCACCGCAGCACGGCCGAAAACTGCGGCACGCCCACGCCCGCGACCACGCGCGTGGTGCAGATCGAGCCCGGCCCGATCCCCACCTTCACGGCGTCCGCGCCGGCCAGGATCAGGTCCTCGGTGCCCTCGGGCGTGGCCACGTTGCCGGCGACGACGTCGATCCCGTCGTGGTCCGACTTGACGCGCTCGACCATGCGGAGCACGCCCTCCGAATGCCCGTGGGCCGTGTCCACGACCACGAAGTCGACGCCGGCCTCGACGAGCGCCGCCACGCGGTCGTGCGTGTCCGGCGTCACGCCGACGGCGGCGCCGACGAGGAGGCGGCCGAACTCGTCCTTGGCCGCGTCGGGGTGCTTCTTCTTTTTCTGGATGTCCTTGAACGTGATGAGCCCGCGGAGCGTCCCGGCCTCGTCGGTCACGGGCAGCTTCTCGATCTTGTGCTCCTGGAGCGTCGCCTCGGCCTGCTCGAGCGTCGTGCCCTGGGGCGCCGTCACGAGGCCGTCGACCGTCATGACCGCGCTCAGCCGCACGTCGTTGTCGGGCTGGAACCGGAGGTCCCGGTTCGTCACGATGCCCACGAGCCGCCGCTCGTCGTCGACGACGGGGATGCCGCCGATGGAGTAGCGGGCCATCCGCTCGCGGGCGTCGCCGACTGTGTCGTCGGGCCGGAGGACGACGGGGTCCAGAATCATCCCGCTCTCCGACCGCTTCACGCGGCGCACCTCGCGGGCCTGGAGCTCGGCCGCCATGTTCTTGTGGAGCACGCCCACCCCGCCCTCGCGCGCGATCGCGATCGCGAAGCGGGACTCGGTCACCGTGTCCATCGCCGCCGACACGAGCGGCACGTTGAGCCGCAGGTTCCGCGTCAGCCGCGTCGACGTGTCGACCTCGCGCGGCATGACCTCGCTCCGGGCCGGGACCAGGAGGACGTCGTCGTAGGTGAGGCCCTCGAAGGCGATTTTTTGCATGGGGGAGGGATGTGGGACGGAGGGATAGAGGGATGAAGGCGGGGGGAGGGCGGGGTGGTGAGCGGAGCGGCTCTGCTCATCCCTCCATGTCCCGTCCCTCCTCATCCCTCACCCGAACACAACAGGCTTGAGCTTGACCGAACGGCGGAGGCGGCCGACCTCGTGCGGCTCCAGGCGGCGCCACCGGCCGCGGCGGAGGCCGTCCAGGTCGAGGCCGGCGTAGCCGACCCGGTCGAGCGCCTCGACGCGGCGGCCGAGCGCCTCGACCATCCGGCGGACCTGGCGGTTGCGGCCCTCGTGGAGCTGCAGCCCAATCTCGGACCGCCCCGCCCCGCCCCGCCCGATGAAGGTGGCGTGGTCGGCGCGCGCCGGGCCGTCGTCGAGGTCGACGCCGCGGCGGAGCTTTTCCAAGTCGGCGTCGGAGATCGGCGCGTCGAGGCGGACGCGGTAGAGCTTGACGGCGCCGTAGCTGGGGTGCATGAGCCGGTGAGCCAGCTCGCCGTCGGTCGTGAGCAGCAGCGCCCCCGTCGTCTGCCGGTCGAGGCGGCCGACCGGGAACAGCGCCGACTGCTGGTCCTCGGGGAGCGAGACCAGGTCCATCACCGTCGGCCGGCCGCGGTCGTCGGTGACGGTCGTGATCGTGTCGGTCGGCTTGTTGAGCAGGACGTAGACGAGGTCCGACGGGCCGACGGGCCGGCCGTCGACGGCGACGCGGTCGCCCGGCGACACCTTGACGCCCATCTCGGTCACGACCGCCCCGCCCACGGTCACGCGGCCGGCCGCGATGACGGCGTCGGCCTCGCGGCGCGAGGCGACGCCGGCGCGCGCGAGGAACTTGTTGAGGCGGACCGGCCCCTCGGGCGCGGGCCGCTCGGCCGCCCCGCCCGGCGATCCCGCCTCGCCCGCGCGCTCCTTGCGGGCCGCCTGCCGTCGGCGGCGGACCGAGGCGTCGCCGCCCGTTCGCTTCTTGTCGCTCATCGTCGGTTACTCGTCGTCGGGGCCGCCCCGGGCGGGGCGGCCGCCGGGGGCGGGGTGGTGAGGGGCGGAGTGGGCATCGGGAAGATCGTCGGTCTCCGCCCCGCCCGTGCCGGGTCCGGCCGCATCGGGTCCGTTCTCCTCGGAGCCGCCCGCGTCGGGCTCGTCTCGCCCGGGCGCGCCGGACGCGGGCGGGGCGGTGAGCTCGGCGAGGAGCCGGGCGCGCTCGCGGTTGAACGCGGGGTCGCCCAGGATCTCGTTCACCTCGCGCGGCGTGGGGAGCGCGCCCAGCCCGTCGAGCCCGAACTGGTCGAGGAACGCGTTGGTGGTCGCGTAGAGGAGCGGGCGGCCGACGGAGTCCGAGCGCCCCGCGATCTCGACGAGGTCGCGCTCCAAGAGCTGCCGCAGCGCGTAGTCCGACGAGACGCCGCGGACGTGGTCGACCTCGGGCTTGGTGACGGGTTGTTTGTATGCAATAACGGCCAACGTTTCCAGCAGCGACCGGCTCAGCCGCCGCACGTCGCGGTCGGCGAACAGCGCGCGGACGAACGGGGCGACGGTCGAGACCGTCGCCAGCCGCAGCCCCCCGCCCCACCGCCGCACGCGGACAGCCCGGCCGCCCTCTCGGTACGCCGCGTTCAGGCGCTCGACGGCCGCCTCGACGTCCGCCCCGCTCGTCTCGGCCCCCGTCACCTCGTCGTACACGCGGGCCACGTCCTCGGGCCGCAGCGGCACGTCGGACGCGAACACCAGCGCCTCGACGGCCTGGTCGAACGTGTCGGCAGCGTAGCGGGGCGGGGCGGTCTCCACAGCAGGGTTCGGGGTTCGGGGCTCAGAGTTGGCTGCGCCGGCCTATGGCTCGGGGTCCGCGAGCACGGGCGGGGCGGCGTCGGCGGGCGTCTCCCCCACCCCGCCCCCGTCGGCGGGCGGGGCGGGCTCCAGGGCAAAGTCCTCGGGGCGCAGCCCGAACACGACGCGGATGGCCTGCCGCTGCGCGAGGTCCAGGACGGCCAGGAACGTCGTGATCACGAACGCCTTCGAGCGGCCGGCGACGAGCGACTGGAACGACGCCCCGCCCCGGCGGTTTGCGCCCCGCCCCGCCCGCCCGACGCGCTCCAGCACCCAGGCGCGCTGGACGTCGACGGCGAACGTCTCGCGCTCGACGTCGTGGGTCGGGGGCGGGGCGGCGGCGGCCCGGTCGAGCGCGGCGCCCAGCGCCTTGACCAGGTCGAACACGGTCGCGCGCACCGCGACCTCGGGCGGCGGGGCCAGCCGGTCGTGCTCGGCCGACGCCTCGCCGCGCGTGAACAGCCGGCGCCGGGCCTCGAACCGGCCCTCCAGGTGCCCCGCCGCCTCCTTGTAGCGGACGTATTCGAGCAGCCGGTCGACCAGCTCCTGCCGCGGGTCGATGGGCTCGCCGTCGTCGTCGAGCTCGGGGCGCGGGAGCAGCATCCGCGCCTTGATCTGGATGAGGAGCGCGGCCGTATACACGAAGTCGGCCGCCGCGTCCAGGTCCACGCGTTCGAGCGTGCGGACGGCCTCGAGGTACTCGTCGGCGATCCGCGCGACGGGGATGTCGTGGACGTCGAGCTCGTCGCGGCGGACGAAGAAGAGCAGCAGGTCGAGCGGCCCTTCGAAGTGGTCGAGCTGGACGCGGTACATGGGGCGACGGCTTTGCCCAAGCTACGGACGGCGCCGGGGCAATGCCGGCCGCCCCGCCCCGCCCGCGGCGGGCGGGGCGGCCCTAGAGGTCTCTGCGGGCGGGGCGGCTGACCGCCGCCGCACCCGCTCTCCGCCCCGCCCACGCCGCGCGTACAGGGCGGGGCGGCCCTCGCTGCTTACGAGGTCAGGTGGATGACGCGCTTCCCAAAGGCCTCGCCGTTCAAGAGGCCGACGAGGGCGGACGGCGCCTGCTCCAGCCCCTCGATCATCTCCTCGCGGTACTGGATCTCCCCCTCCTTCACCCAAGCCCCCACCTGGCGGGCAAATTCGGGGTAGAGGTGCCCAAAGTCGTCGAGGACGATGAACCCGCGCACCGTCATCCGCTTGCGGAGGATGACGCCCATCAGGTAGTTCATGCGGTCCGGCCCGTTGGGCAGCGACGTCCTGTTGTACTGCGAAATGAGGCCGCAGAGCGGGATGCGCGCGCGCGTGTTGAGGAGCGGCAGCACCGCGTCGAGCACGTCCCCGCCGACGTTTTCGAAGTAGATGTCGATGCCGTCCGGCACGGCCGCCGCCAACGCGTCGGGAAAGCCGTCGGCCTTGTAGTCGACGCAGGCGTCGAAGCCCAGCGTCTCGACGACGTGGGCGTTCTTTTCCGGGCCGCCCGCGATGCCGACGACGTGGAGCCCCAGGATCTTGCCGATCTGGCCGACCGTCGCGCCCACCGGGCCGCTGGCGCCGGCCACCACCAGGGTCTCGCCGGCTTGGGGCTGGCCGATCTGGGTGAGGCCGGCCCAGGCGGTCAGCCCAGGCATTCCCAACACACCCAACGCCCACGACGGGTTGTCGGGGCTCGTGCCCAGGTTGATGACGCCCCTGCCGTCGGAGAGCGCGTAGTCCTGCCAGCCGCCGTACGCCACGACCCAGTCGCCCTCAGCGAAGCCGTCGACGTCCGAACGGACGACCTGGGAGACCGTGCCGCCCACCATGACCTCGCCGATCTCGACCGGCTTGGCGTAGGAGGGCGCGTCGCTCATGCGGCCGCGCATGTAGGGGTCGAGGGAGAGGTACTCGTTGCGCAGCAGCATCTGCCCCTTCCCAGGGGCCGGAAGATCGCCGGTCTCGAGCCGGAGCGTATCGTCGTCGGGCTCGCCCTCGGGCCTCTCGGCCAGGACGAACCGGCGGTTCTGCGATGGGGATTGGGACATGAGAGGGTCGGGTTCAGCGTGTACGGTTTCGGGGCCGGGCGATACGTCGCAGCAACGGACCGGGAAGGTCCGCCAGCCGCCGGGGGCGGGGCGGGGCGGGGCGGGGCGGGGCGGGGCGGGGCGGGCGCGCGGGCTTCGGGCGGTGAAGCCTGCGCCACGCGCTACTCGGAGTACGTGTAGAAGCCCTCGCCGCTGGCGACGCCCATCTTGCCCTTGTCGATGTACTCGGTCTTCAGCCACTCCGCGAGCTTCTGCTTCTCCGGTCCGCCGTGCCAGAAGATGTTGTACGGGGTCGTGAGGCCGATGATGTCGAAAATCTGGAACGGGCCGAGGGGAGCGCCCGTCGCGATCCGCCACGTCGTGTCCACGGCCTCGGGGTCGGCGTACCCGCCCGCCGCCAGCTCCGCGGCCGCGTCGAGGAAGGGGACGAGGAGCGAGTTGAGGACGTAGCCGGCTTTTTCCTTGTGCAGCTCGATCGGCACCATCCCGATGTCTTTGGCAAACTGAACGACCGCCTCGAACACGTCCGGGTCCGTGTCGGGCGTGCCCATCACCTCGGCCGTGTTGAAATCCCAAATGCGGTTGGCAAAGTGCAGCGCCAGAAACTGGCCCGGCCGGCCCGTCGAGTCCTTGATGTCGCTCGGGAGCAAGGTCGAGGAGTTGGTCGCGAAGATCGTCTCGTCTGGGGCCACCTCCGCCAGCTTCTGGTAGGTCTCCCGCTTGATGTCTAGAACCTCGGGCACGGCCTCGATGATGAGGTCCGCGTCCTTCACGGCGTCGGCGAGGTCCGAGCTCAGCGTGATCGCGTTGCGAGTCTCCTCGGCCTTGCCGTCTGCGGCGAGCGGGACCTCCTCGGCGTAGGTAGCGGCCAGCTTCTCGAGCCGATCACGTGCGCCGTCGAGCGCCTCGTCATCGATGTCGTACGCGGTCACGGTGAACCCGTGCAGCGCGGTCTGGAACGCGATCTGGGAGCCGAGCACTCCCGTTCCTAAAACGGTGACGTTGCGGATCGTGGGGGTCATGGTGGTTCATGGGTTGGGGTGCTCCGGTGAAGCGCGGGCGGCCCTACAGGTTCCTCCGCGCTACAGCGCCGGCCGACGGCCGGGGCATGCCTGTCGCTGGGTTCAGGGTCGCCAGCCCACCCAGGACGCTCCGGCCTGTCCATGAGCAGGAAGAGGCCTGCGCCTCGTTCCGCCCCGCCCCCTCCTAGCCAGGAGCAGGACTCCTCCCGCCCCGCCCGGTTCGGACGCTGATACAGCATGAGACTGCTCGATCCTGCGCCAGGAACGTTCAGAGAGTTTGGTTGCAATAACAGAAGCTC
>NZ_JAVRHT010000035.1:0-40106 GCF_031846415.1 Rubrivirga litoralis
GACCGGCTCGGGTGGGGGCGGGGCGGTTCTCCACCGTCCCTCCGAACCATCCGCCCCGCCGGCCCGTAGATTGAACCGACCGCCGGCGCTCCTCGGGGCGCCGGCGGTCCGCTGAACGGGCGTAGCTCAATTGGCAGAGCAGCGGTCTCCAAAACCGCAGGTTGTAGGTTCGAGTCCTGCCGCCCGTGCCCGCTGACCCCTCCGACACCCGCCGCGCGTGCGGCCTCCAGCATGGCGACCCAAACCCAAACGAAGGCCCCGGGCGGGGCGGCCGGCAACTACGTCGCCGAAGTCCGCAAGGAGATGCGGAAGGTGAACTGGCCGAAGCGGAAGGAGCTGATCGACAACACGGTCCTTACGCTTCTGGCGTCCCTCGTCCTCTCGCTGTTCATTTTCGGGGCGGACAAGGTCATCAGCCTGGTCCTCCAACTCGTTTACGGAAGCTAGACCGCCCCGCCCACGCCCCATGTCTTTGACCCGCACCGTCCGCAAGTGGTACGTCCTCCGCACCTTCTCGGGACACGAGAAGAAGGTCGAGGAGTACCTCATGCGTGAGATCGAGCGTCTGGGCTACGACGACAAGCTGAGCCAGATCGTCATCCCGACCGAGACCGTGTTCGAGATGCGGGCGGGGAAGAAGAAGACGCGCGAGAAGACGTCGTTTCCGGGTTACATCCTCATCGAGGCCCTGATCGACCCGTACCTCAAGGAGCTCATCAGCGGCGCGCCGTCGACGATCGGGTTCCTCGGCGCCAACGGCGAGCCGGTCCCGCTCCGCCCCGACGAGGTCAGCCGCATCCTCGGGCGGATGGACGAGGACCAGGGCGAGCAGCCGGAGATCCCGTTCAAGACGGGCGACCCGGTCAAGGTCGTCGACGGCCCGTTCAACACGTTCACCGGGTTCGTCGAGGAGGTCTACCCGGACAAGATGAAGGTCCGCGTGATGGTCTCCATCTTCGGCCGCAAGACGCCGCTCGAGCTCGACTACCTCCAGGTCGAGCACGAGGGGTAGCCGCCCCGCCCGGACCGCCTGTTCGACCGCCCCGCCCTCACCGTTTGAGGGCGGGGCGGTTCTGCGTCGGGCCGCTCTGCTCGTGGACTGGCAGCGGGAGATCGCCGGTCGTCCCTACGAGGCGTTTGGGGGCGGGGCGGCCCGCACCGTCAGGCGCACCTCGTTGGTCCCGCGGTCCCATCGGTAGGCTACGTCGTCGACCAGGCGGCGGATGAGGTGGAGCCCGTAGCCGTGCTTGGCCCGCGCGCGGAGGGCTGCGTCGGGCGGGGCGGTCGGGGCCGTGGTCGGGTCGAACCGGGCGCCGCGGTAGCGGACCGTCACCGTGAGCCCGCCCCGCCCGGGCGCGCCGCGCACGACGACGCGGCGGCCCGCGCCGAGCCCGTGCTCGATGGCATTCGCGACCGTCTCGTCGACGGCCAGCTGGATGCGCCGCCCCGCCCGCGCCGGCAGCCCCGACGCCTCGGCCCACGCCGACACGCGCCGGCGGACGCGGGCGAGCTCGGCCGTCTGGCCGCGGACCCAGAGCGTTTCGGGCGGGGCGGCCACGGCTCAGCGGGCGTCGAACGCGGCGACGGCCGCCTCGACCGTCGGCGCCATGTCGAACACGGTGGGGAAGCCGAGCAGGTCGAACACCTCGAACACGCGGTCCGGCAGCGCCGCGATCTTCAGGTCGCCCCCCGCGGTCCGGGCCGGCTCGACGAACGCCATGAACACGCCGAGCCCGGCCGACGAGACGTAGTCGAGCCCGGCACCGTCGACCACGAGGCGGGCGTCGCCGCCGTCGAGGCACGCCTGGAGCGCGGCCTCGAAGTCGGGCGCGGTGTGGGCGTCGAGCTCGCCCGACGGGGCGAGCACGCGGACCGGCGCCTCGGGCGGCCCCTCGCGGCGGTCGAAGCGGACGGAAAAGTGGCTCATGGGGCGGGCGGGGTGGGGAAGGCGGGGCGCTCGGTGACGGGCGGGGCGGCCGGCGCGGGCGCGGGCGTGGGACCGCCCCGCCCGACCCAACGGACGACGACGAACGTGGTGTCGTCGTCGGGGTCGGCGCCGGACCACGCCCGGTGCTCGTCGAGGAGGAGGTCGCGGAGGGCCTCGGCGTCGCGGTCGCGGTGGCGGGCGACGAAGGCAGCGAGCCGGCTGTAGCCGTACTCCGCCCCGCCCGCGTCGCGGGCCTCGACCAGGCCGTCCGTGTACAGGAGGAGCGTGTCGCCGGGCACGAGCGCGACGGTCTGTTCGACGAGCGCGCGGCGGAACGTGGCGCCCTCGCGGTCGAGACCAATCGCGAGGCCGTCGCCGCGGAGCAGCCACGTCCCGCCGTCCGGGCGGGCCTCGTCGCGGGCGAGGACCGTCGGCGTGTGGCCGGCGCGGGCCAGCGCGAGCGTCCCTGCGTCGGCGTCGAGCACGGCGTAAGCGGCCGAGACGAAGTCGCCCCGCCCCAGCGACGGGCCGAGCGCGGCGTTGGCTTCGGCGAGGTAGGCGCCCGGTGCGCGGGCCAGCCGGCTCCCGGCCTGGAACGTCCCCTTCATCATGGCCATGTAGAACGCGGCCGCGGCCCCCTTCCCCGACACGTCGGCCACGAGCACGCCCAGGCAGTCGGGGCCGAGCCGGACGACGTCGTAGTAGTCGCCGCCGACCTCGCGGGCGGGGCGCTCGGCCGCCGCGATCTGGACGCCGGCCACATCGGGGAGCGTCTGGGGGAACAGCCGCCGCTGGACCTCGCGGGCCAGCGTCAGCTCGCGAGCGAGCCGGTCGCGTTCGAGGGCGTCGGCGAACAGGTCGGCGTGGGAGATCGAGAGGGCCGCCTGCCCGGCGAACGTTTCGAGCGCCGCCAGGTCGTCCGGCGCGAACGCGTCGGCCGTCGGGCGGGCCACGAACAGCGCCCCGCGGACGAGCCCGACCGCCCCGCCCCCGTCGGCGGCGTCGAGGCTGCCCGCCTGCCGCGCGGTCCCCAGCGGGAGCACGGCGAGGCTGCCCACGCCGCTCCCCGGCCGGGCGCGGACGCGGTGGTCGGCCTCGGCGTGGTCGAGGAGGAGCGCTTCGCCGTCCTCGACCGCGCGGGCGAGTGCCGCCACGTCGACGGCCGCCGCCGCCGCCTCGACCGAGACGCCCTCGGCCGCCACGACCGCGGGCGCGACGGCGCCGGTGCGGACGTCCGAGAGCGCCACCCACGCGAGGTCGCCCAGTCCGGCCTCGACCGGCCCCCGCGCAACGGCGGCCGCGAGGGCGGGGCGGTCGAGGAGCCGGCCCGAGAGGTCGGCCAGCTGGCGGAGCGCCCGCCGCTCGCCCGTCCGGTCGTCGTCGGCGGCCGGCGCGCCGAGGAGGAGCACGAGCCCCGCGGCGAGCGCGTAGAGGCCGCCCACGACGGTCACGAGGAGCGTCCCCGCCCCCAGTGGGCGGCTGAGGAGCGACGTGTACCCGATGGCCCCGACCGCCCCGCTCCCGTCGCCGACCGGGAGCGTCGCCGGCCCGGCGCTGCGGACGACGACCAGGCCCACGAGGACGGCCGCGAGCGCGAGCGCGAGCGCCGCCGCCGCCCCGCGCTGCCGCCGCCCGAGCGCCGCCGTCCACGACTGCCGCGCCGAGAGCGCCGCGCCCAGGAGCACGGTCGCCGCCGTGAGCAGGGAGAGCGCCGGCGGGGGCAGCTCCGTCACCGGCCGCCCCGCCAGCAACACGGCCGTCGTCAGACCCAGCCCGACGAGCGCGCGCCACGCGAGCACGACGCCGCGCCGGGGCCGCCGGAGCACGAGCGGGCGGAGGGCCACGAGGACCGTCACCGACAAGACGCCGTCGGCCGCCCCGACGACGCCGCCCAGGACCGCCGTCGCGAGGTCGAGCGGGAGGGCCGTTTTGGGGTCCACCCCGCCCTCGTGGAGCCATCCCACGCCGGCCTCGACGGCGAGCACGCCGAGCGCCACCAGGAGCGGCGTCGAGAGCGTGCGCAGCGACGGCGGCCGCCCCGCCCCGGCCGCCACGAGCGCCGCGTACGCGGCCGCGAGCGCCACGACGACGGCCAGGTCGAGCGCGACCGCGACCCCGAACGGGGGCGGCGTGTGGGCGGCGGCCTCGACCACGCGCACGGCCGCCACGCCCGCGACGCCGAGCACGGCGACGGCTCCAACGCCGAGCCGCCGGGGGCGGGTCGCGACGACGGCGCGGGGCGGGGCGGCGTAGGTCAGAGCGGAGGGGTGGGGGCGGCCGCCCGTGTTCGGGCGGCCCGGAGCCGGAGTTGCAGCAAGATCAGGACGCCGCCCCGCCCCGGCAACTCTGCGGCCGCCCCGCCGTAGCGGCCGCGATGCGCGCCACCCTGTCCCGCCTGCTCCTGCTCGCCCTCCTCGTCCTGGGCGTCGTCGTCGCCGTTCGGTCGGGGGCCGAGGCCGCCGACGGCGTCGTCTCGCTCGCGGGCGTCGGCGTGGACCGGCTGGAGCACCAGGCGTTCCGGGTGTCTGGGCCGGCGGTGCTCGCCGTCGACGCGGCCGGCTCGTTCGAGGAGGCGGGGAGCCCGACGTCGGACACGACGCTCGCCGCGACCGCCTGGATCGTCCGCCGCGCGGACGGCGCCGTCGTCTGGCGGATGCGACCGCCCCGCCCCGCCCGCGGCACGTTCGCCGCCGTCCAAGACACGGTGCGCCTGCCGGCCGGCCTCTACGACGCCTACGTCGCGTCCTACGGCGACCCGCTCGTGCGCGCCCCGGCGCCGCCGTCCCCGTCGCTCGGCGAGCGGCTGCGGACGGCGCTCAACCGGAGCGGGCGGGCGTGGCGCGGCGACGCCGGCCGGTGGCGGCTCGTCGTCCGGGCCGCCGGCGCGGGCGGGGCGGTCGAGCACATCGACGGTGACCCGGCCGACGACGCGGGCGCCAATCGGGGCGGGGCGGACTCGGCGGTCGTCTGGCGCGCCTGGGGCGTCGGCAGCGGCGAGCGGCGCGAGTCCTTGTTCCGCGTCACGGCGCCGACCCCAGTCCGCGTTCGCGCGCTCGTTGAGGCGACCGACGGCGTCCTCGCCGATTCGGCCTTCGTCGTGCGCCTGGGCACCCGCGACACCGTTTGGGCCGCGCGCCCGGAGCGGACGGCGTGGGCGGGCGGGTCGCTCAAGAACCGGCTCGCTACAGGCGAGCTCGCGCTCGCGCCCGGCTACTACCGCGCCGTCTA
This sequence comes from Rubrivirga litoralis, assembly GCF_031846415.1. NCBI lineage: Bacteria > Pseudomonadati > Rhodothermota > Rhodothermia > Rhodothermales > Rubricoccaceae > Rubrivirga > Rubrivirga litoralis. Next base: position 5,156 of record NZ_JAVRHT010000035.1, read on the forward strand.
CCTCTCCGACCGCGACCACGCCTACGATTCGTGGACGTCCAACCCGCCTTGGGCGCCGTGGCAGTGGGGGATGGAGGTCCAGGGCGGGGCGGCCGTCGCCCCGCTCGACGTGGACGACGTAGACCTCCCCGAGATCGCGGCCATCCGGTGCGCCGGCCCAGACGACGCCTCCACGATCGTTTTCACGCTCGACGCCCCCGCCGACGTCCTCGTCGTCACCGTCGGCGAGGTCGTCGGCGGCAGCCGCTACGACTGGGGCGCTCTCGACCGCGAGGAGCCCGGGGGCGGGTGGGACGAGGTGTGGGAGATGCCCCGGAGCGACCTCGAACCCGCCGGCGGGGCGGACCGAAACCGTCAGGCAACCGCCGCGCTCTCGCTCGACGCCGGCACGTACCGGCTCCGCTACGAGACCGACGCTTCGCACGACTGCCAAAGCGGGTTCAGGGGCGAGGGTGGCCCCCGCGCCGAGCTGTGGGGCGTCGTGCTCTACGCCCTCGACCCCACGTTCGACCCGGTTTCGGTCGGCCGCCCCGCCCCGCCCCCGGAGACCGAGACGGTGCTCGCCGAGGCCGTCGCGGGCGAGGGCGGGGCGGAGCAGGCGGTGCCCTTCACGCTCGACGCCGGCGCGGCACTCGCCGTCGCGGGCGCCGGCGTGTTTATGAGCGACGTCCTCGTCGAGACGGGCTGGATCGTGGACGAGGACGGCCGCCGCGTATGGGAGATGACGCGCGACAACACCGACCCCGTGGGCGGATCCCCGGTCTTCCGCCAGTTCCGCGGCGTGGTCGACCTCCCCGCCGGCGCCTACGTGCTCCACCACCAGGCCGACGCGACGGGAGCGGCCGGCGCGCTCGCCGGGGCCGTCGACCCAGACGTGCAACGGGGCGTCCGCGTCGTCCGCGCGCGGTAGCGTGGGGCACCCCGCCCGCCGGGGCGCGTAGGGGCCGCCCCGCCCGCCCCGCCCGCCCCGCCCGCCCCGCCCATGCCCGACACGCTCCGCCTCACGCTCACCGTCTCGCCCGACGCCCGCGAAGCGCTCGTGGCCGACCTCGCGGACTGGGGCTTCGACGCCTTCGAGGAGACGGACGACGGCGTCGTCGCCTATGCGCCCGTCGCCCGGTGGGACGCCCCGACGCGCGAGGCCGTTGACCGCCGCGTGGGCGGGGCGGGGTGGCGCGCCGAGACGGTCGAGGACCAGGACTGGAACGCGACGTGGGAGGCCAGCCTGGAGCCGGTCGTCGCCGGCCCGTTCGTGGTGGCGCCGTCGTGGGCAGACCTCGGCCCGGAGCACGACGGCCGCACACGGCTGACGGTCGACCCGAAGATGGCGTTCGGGACGGGCTACCACGAGAGCACGCGGCTCGTGCTCCGGCTCCTCCCCGACATCGTGCTCCCGGACGCTCGCGTCCTCGACGTAGGGACCGGGACAGGCATCCTATCTATCGCCGCCCTCGCTCTCGGCGCCTCGTCGGCGCTGGGCGTAGATATCGACCCGTGGAGCGTGACGAACGGGGACGAGAACGCGACCCGCAACGGCGTACAGGACCGTTTCGAGGTCCGCGAGGGCTCGCTCGACGTGGTGCCGGAGGACGGGTTCGACCTCGTCCTCGCCAACATCATCCGGTCCGTCCTGGTGCCCATGCTCCCGGACCTCGTGCAGAAGGCGACGCCCCGTGCTCCCATCGTCCTGGCTGGCCTCCTCGTGACCGAGCGAGAGGCGCTCCTCGATGCCGCGGGCGGGGCGGGACTCGCGCTGGAGCACGAGGCGTCGGAGAACGAGTGGTGGGCGTGCGTGCTGCGGAGGGATGAGGGATGAGGGATGAGGGATGAGGGATGAGGGATGAGGGATGAGGGATGAGGGATGAGGGATCGCGCGGGCGGGGCGGCCCTCGAAAAGTTCCGCCGATGTCCACCCCGCCCGGTAGCCCGCCGCCCCGCCCGCCGGCATCTTCCCGTACCCCGTACCCCGTACCCCGTACCCCGTACCCCGTACCCCGTACCCCGTACCCCATGCGCGTCTGCGCCATCGACGTTGGAACGAACACGGTCGTCAGCCTCGTCGCGGACGTGGAGGACGGCCGCCTCGACGTGGTCGCCGACGAGGAGCGGTTCGCCCGGCTTGGCCAGGGCGTCGACGCCTCGGGGCGGCTGGCGGACGACGCGATGGACCGCGTGGTCGACCGCCTCACGGCGGCCCGCGCGACGGCCGACCGGCTCGGCGCCGAGCGCGTCGTGATCGGGGCGACGAGCGCGAGCCGCGACGCCCAAAACGTCGGCGTGCTCCGCGACCGGGTCCGCGACGCGCTCGGCCTGGATTATCGCGTGATTCCGGGCGTCGAGGAGGCCGCGCTGAGCTTCCGCGGCGCGCTCGCCCTGCTCCCCGACGTCGCCGAAGCGGCCGTCGTGGACGTGGGCGGCGGCTCGACCGAGGTCGTCGCCGGGACGCGCGCGGGCGGGGTGACGTACCGGACGAGCCTGGACGTCGGGAGCGTCCGCCTGACCGAGCGGCACCTGGGCGAGCGCCCGCCCGCCCCGTCCGCCGTCCGCGTGGCTGAGACCGACGTGGCGGCGGCGCTCGCGACCGTCGACCGGGACGCCGTGCGTGGCCTCCCTCTGCTCGCAACCGGGAGCGTGGCGCGGCTGCTCGCACGGCTGTCCGAGGCCGCCGGCGATCCCCCGTTCGTGCCCCTGGGCGAGATCGAGGCGTGGCGGGACCGGCTCCTCGGGCTCACGCCGGCCCAGGCGCTCGCGCTCGCGCCCGACACGCTGGCGGGGCGGGAAGACGTGGCGGCCGCGTCGGTCCTGGTGCTCGCCGCCGTCGTCCGCGCGCTCGGCGCGGGCGGGTACGTCGCCACGCCCGGCGCGCTTCGGCACGGGCTCGCGCTCTGGGCGGCCGAGCAGGCGTAGGCTCCCGCCCCGCCCCGCCCCGCCCACGCGGCGAATCGACTCGGGCGGGGTGGCGCGGGCGAACGTCGGGGGAAGGCGCGGGGAGCGCGGAACCCCGCCCCGCCCGCCGGGTGCCCTCCCCGAGCTTCCCCGAGACCCATGGCCGACCCCACGCCGCCCGCCGCCCCCGCCCCGCCCACGGCCCCGAAGGGCGTCCGCGGAGTCAAAAACTTTATCGCCGTCGCGAGCGGGAAGGGCGGGGTGGGCAAGAGCACCGTGGCCGCCAACCTCGCCGTCGCGCTCGCCGAGGGCGGGGCGGCCGTCGGGCTCCTCGACGCCGACATCTACGGCCCGAGCGTCCCGCTCATGTTCGGCGTGCCGCCGAGCGAGAAGCCGCGCGTGAACGACGACCGCGACATCGTCCCGCTCGTCCGCTACGGGGTCAAGGTGCTGTCGATGGGGTTTCTGGTCGACGACGCGAACGCGGTCATTTGGCGCGGGCCGATGGTGTCGAGCGCCGTGCGCCAGCTGCTCGGGCAGGCCGCGTGGGGCGAGCTCGACTACCTCGTCCTCGACCTCCCGCCCGGCACCGGCGACATCCAGCTCACGCTCGTCCAGACGGTCCCGCTGACCGGCGCCGTCGTGGTCTCGACGCCGCAGGACGTGGCGCTGGCCGACGCGCGCAAGGCGGTCGCCATGTTCCGCAGCGTCCACGTGCCCGTGCTCGGCGTGGTCGAGAACATGGCGTACTTCACCCCGCCCGATCTCCCCGACCGCCGGTACTACCTGTTCGGCGAGGCCGGCGCGCAGAAGCTGGCCGCCGAGCTCGACGTGCCGGTTCTGGCCGAAGTCCCCATTGAGCAGGCCACACGTGAGGCCGGCGACCGCGGGACGCCCGTCGTGCTGAAGGAGCCAGAGAGCGCGGCGGCCCGGGCGTTCGCGCAGGCCGCCGAGCGCGTCGTGGCGGAGGTCGAGCGCCGCAACGACGCCGCCCCGCCCACGCAGCCCATCGAGATCCTGTACAAGTAGGGCGAGGGCGGGGCGGTCTGGAGACGAAGTCCCACCCCACCCGCAGCGTCCTGCAACGTGAAGACGGCCGCCGGGGCGGGGCGGCGGGTACGACTCCCGCTCCCCAGCGCGTCTCTCCGGCACACGCGACCCAAGCCGGACCGACCGCCGGCCCGGTGTTATCCTCCCGACTCACCCTTCTGCGGACATGGCCGACGCTTCTGTACTCGACCCCGCCGACCCCGACTTCCGCCAGCGGATCGAGACCACTCTCGACTCCATCCGGCCCTACATGATGGCCGACGGCGGGAGCGTCCGGCTCCAGAACGTGACCGACGACATGGTCGTCGAGCTCGAGCTGCTCGGCGCGTGCGGCACGTGCCCCATGAGCATGATGACGCTGCGCGCGGGGATCGAGCAGGCCATCAAGCGTGCGGTCCCCGAGGTCACGCGCGTCGAAGCCGTGGCCCCGGCCGCGCGCTAGCGGCCCGTCGAGCCCTCCGCTTCCGCCCCGCCCACCGGAGCCTGATGGACCTTGAGACAGACGGCGTGGCCCCCGCGGGCTGTGCAAAGACACACGAGACGGAAGGGGGCGGGGAGCGCCGGCTCCACCACGTCACCCGGATCGACATTGAGCCCTCCGAGGCCCACCCCCGCCGCCACCCGACGCACGGGTGGCAGGTGCGCGCGCGGCGCGACGGGACGCGGCTCTCCAAGTTTTTCGCCGACGCCAAGCACGGCGGCCGCGATGCCGCCCTCGACGCTGCCATGACGTACCGCGACGACCTCCTCGCGTCCATCACCCCGCCCGACGACCCCAAGCCGCGCAAGGCGTGGAGCAACACGGGCGTCGTGGGCCTCTCGGTCCGCGAAAAGACCGAGGGGGACAAGACCAAGCTCTACGTCCAGCTCAACTGGGTCAACGCGGCCGGCAAGCGCCGGGCGGGGTCGTACTCGGTGGAGAAGTGGGGCTTCCGGCGGGCGCTCTGGAACGGGTGCCTCCGGCTCTACCGCGAACGCGCGGCGGCCGGGTCGCCGGTCGAGGAGGTCCACGTCATGTTCGCCCGGGCGCAGGAGCCGTTCGCCGACCTCGTCGCCGAAGAGATCGCGGCCGAGAAGGCGGCCGAGCGCGAGGCGGCCCGCGAAGAGGCTGAGCAGAAGCGGTCGGACGAGAACCGAGAGCAGTTCGAGAGCCCCGAGGCCCGTGCCGCTCGCGAGGAGGACCGCCTGCGCAAGCTGGAAGACACCCTGTTCGGCTAGGGCGGGGCGGATGATCAGATGGTGCCTCGCCACCCGGGGGCGGGGCGATGCCCTCGTCGCGCCACCCTGCCCCGTTCCACAGGACGCGACGAGTTGTGTAGCGCGGCACTCGGGCGGGGCGGCGGGATTTCACATGAGGGGGCCGCAGGCCGATACGCCCCTACCGCCCCGCCCGCCCCCGTTGCCCGAGAGAATTCGCTGGGCGGGGCGGTCGGGCGGAACCGCGTCGGCGGGCAGAGCCGTACCTTTAGAACCCGTCCAGATAACCCGCCACCCCGCCCGCCGGCGCCCGCCATGTCTGCCAGCCCCGCCCCGGTCACTGCGTTCGCCGCTGGCAAGCGGGTCCGGCTGTGCTTCATGGGTCTCGACGAGGCCACGTGCGCCCGGCTCCGCGAGCTCGGCGTCCGCGAGGGGTGCGACGCCTGCGTGATGTCGACCGGCGACAAGTGCGTGCTCGGCCTGGGCGCCGCGCGCGTGGCGCTCCGCCGCGAGGTGGCCATGGGCCTGTTCGCGACGGACGCCGACGGGTAGCGCCTTGTCCGTCACGCTCGACACGCTCGCCGCCGGCGCCCGCGCGACCGTCACGGGCTACGCCGCCGGCGACCCGCCGGGCCGGCTGCTCGAGATGGGGCTCGTGCCCGGGACGACCGTCGAAGTCGTCCGCCTCGCCCCGCTCGGCGACCCGATGGACCTCCGCGTGCGCGGGTTCCACCTCTCGGTCCGCAAGCAGGAGGCCGCGCACGTGATCGTTACTCCGGCCTAACCCACCCCGCCCCGGTTTGCCCGTGGAGACCCTCCGCCCCGCCCCGCCCGCGACGCGTCCCGCCCCGGCCCGAGTCCAGACCGTGGCGCTCGCGGGGAACCCGAACGTGGGTAAGACGACGCTGTTCAACGCGCTCACGGGCAGCCACCAGAAGGTGGCCAACTACCCCGGCGTGACCGTCGAGCGCAAGTCGGGCCGCCTGGCCCGGAGCGGGCGGGGCGGGGCGGAGGGCGTCGAGGTCGTCGACCTGCCGGGCACCTACAGCCTGAGCCCCAAGTCGGTCGACGAGCGCGTCGCCTTCGACGCCCTCGTCGGGCGGATCCCGGGCGAGCCGGCGCCCGACGTGGTCGCGTGCGTCGTCGACGCGACGAACCTCGAGCGCAACCTCTACCTCGTGACCCAGGTCCTCGACCTCGGGCTCCCGGTCGTCGTCGCGCTCAACATGACCGACGCGGCCGCCGAGGCCGGCATCGAGGTCGACGCCGACGCGCTCGCCGACGCGCTCGGCACGCCGGTCGTCCCCATCTCGGCCAAGACGGGCGACGGGCTGGACGCGCTCCGCCGGGCCGTGCTCGACCCGCCCCGCCCCGCGGGCGGGGTGGCTTGGGAGGCGATGCCGGCCGTGGACGAGGCGCTGGACGCGCTCGCCGAACGGCTGGGCGCTGAGGCGCCCGACGTGCCGGCCGCGCGCCGCCGCTTCGAGGCGCTCGGCGCGCTCACCGCCGACCCGCTGCTCGCGCCCTGGGCGGGGCGGGCGCCGGGCTTCCACCAGGCCGTGCTCGACACGCGCGCCGAGTTCGAGGCCCGGCCGGTCCCGTACAAGATGGCCGAGATGATGGGCCGCTACGGCTGGATCAGCCCGGTCGCCGCCCGCGTCGTCCAGCACACGGCCGCGGCCGACGAGCGGACGCTCTCGGACCGGATCGACGCCGTCGTCACGCACCGGATCTGGGGGCCGCTCATCTTCGGCGGCGTCCTGCTCGTCATCTTCCAGGCCGTCTTTAGCTGGGCCGTCCCGGCGATGGACGGCATCGAGTGGCTGGTGGGCGTGACGGGCGAGGGGATGCGCGCCGTGCTGCCGGACGGCGTCCTCGAGGACGTGCTCGTCGAGGGCGCGCTCTCGGGCGTGGGCAACGTGCTGGTGTTCCTGCCCCAGATCCTCCTCCTGTTCCTGTTCCTGGGCCTCATGGAGGACTCGGGCTACATGGCGCGGACGGCGTTCATCATGGACCGCGCCATGCGCCGGGTCGGCCTGAGTGGGGCGTCGGTCGTGCCCATGCTCTCGGCCTACGCCTGCGCCATCCCCGGCATCATGGCCGCGCGCACGCTGGCCGACGAGCGCGACCGGATCATCACGATCATGGTCGTGCCCTTGCAAGGGTGTTCGGCGCGGCTGCCGGTCTACGTCCTCTTTATCGCCGCGTTCATCCCGGCCGGCACGCTGTTCGGCGTCGTCGGGTACCAGGGGCTGGCGATGACAGGGCTCTACGTCCTGGGGACCGTCATGGCGTTTGTGTCGGCCCTCGTGCTGCGGCGGTTCGTGTTCAAGGGCGAGGGCTCATCGTTCGTGATGGAGCTGCCGCCGTACCGGATGCCGCAGCCGAAGTACCTCTGGCGGCGCATGGTCGACCGCTCGAAGGTGTTCGTGGTCCGCGCGGGGAAGATCATCTTCGCGCTCTCGATCGTGCTCTGGTTCATGGCGAGCTACCCGAAGGTGGAGCCGCCCCCGGAGCTGGCCGCGCGCGCGGCGGCGGCGGACGTGGCAGTCGAGGAGGCGACCGAGTCGCTCGTCCGCATCAACCCCGCCGCCGCGGCCGAGCTGCACGCGACCGAGCGGGCGTCGATCGAGTCGGCGCTGGAGGCGGCGGACGTGGAGCGGGCGGCGGTCCAGAACGAGATCGCCGGGTACCAGGTGCGGAACAGCCTCATCGGCCGGTTCGGACACGCCATCGAGCCCATCATGCGTCCACTCGGGTTCGACTGGAAGATTTCGGCCGGCATCGTGGCCTCGTTCGCCGCTCGCGAAGTGATCGTGAGCGCGCTCGCCACGATCTACAGCGCCGGCGCCGACGCGAACGAGGAGAGCCTCGCCCTCCGCGACGCGATCAAGGCCGACCGCTACCCCGACGGGACGCCGGTCTTCACCCCGCTCGTGGCGGTCAGCCTGCTGGTGTTCTTCGTGTTCGCGCTCCAGTGCATGAGCACGCTCGCGATCGCCAAGCGCGAGCTGAACTCGTGGTTCTGGCCGGCCGTGATGTGGGGGTACATGTTCGCGCTGGCCTACGGGTTCTCGTTCGCGATCTACCAAGGCGGGAAGCTGTTGGGGCTCGGGTAGGCCGCCCCGCCCGGGTGGGGCGGTCGTCTATCTTGACCCGATGGAGACACCGGACCCCCTCGCCGCGCCGACCGACGCCCACGTCCAGGACGCCGTGAGGCGTCTCGTACGGACGCTCGACCCGCTCCGCGTGGCCGTGTTCGGGTCCGTCGCGCGGGGGGAGGCCAGGCCGGGGAGCGACCTCGACCTCCTCGTCGTCCTCGCCCACGCGGACGACCGGCGGGCTCTGCGGCTGGCCGCCCGGCGGGCGCTCGTAGACCTGGACGTGGCCAAGGACGTTGTCGTGACGACGCCGGAGGAGATCGGCCGGAGGGGCGGGGTGGTCGGGACCGTGCTCCACGAGGCGCTCCGCGAGGGGCGCACGGTGTACGAGCGGCCCGGGGGCGGGGTGGCCCGGTGAGCGCGGAGACCCTCCGCGAGGCCTCGAGGTGGCTCCGCTACGCACAGGAGGATCTTGCCACCGCCCGCGCCCTCACGGGAACGTCTTCTGTCCCGCCCCGGCACGCGGCGTGGCTCGCTCAGCAGGCGGCGGAGAAGGCGATCAAAGCCGTCCTGATCGCCCTCCAGATCCCCTTCCCGTTCGTCCACGACTTGGACCGGCTCGTGGCGCTCGTTCCCGAAGCGTGGGGCGTGTGCGACGTAGACGCCGACCTGACCGCGCTCACCGAGTTCGCCGTCGACGCTCGGTACCCCGATGACCTCCCCGACGTGAGTGCTCCCGAGGCCCAGGCTGGCGTCGTGGACGCGGAGCGCGTTGTGGCTTCCGTGGAATCCCAACTGGTCCCCTGGTTGCGGGCGTGGGGCGGCGCGGAGAGTTGACGGTCGCGTAACCGGGCGGGGTGGGGGCATGTGAACCTTCCCTCCGCCACCCCGCCCCGCTCCGCTACGCCCGCCGCCCTCCTCCTGCTCTTCGCCTGCGTGCCCTCCCCGCCCGACTCGGTCGCTCCGCGGCCTCCGGTCCTCGTCATCGCCCACCGGGGCGCGAGCGGCGACCGCCCCGAGCACACGCTCGCCGCCTACCGCCTCGCCATCGAGCAGGGCGCCAACGTGATCGAGCCCGACCTCGTCATCACGCGCGACGGCGTGCTCGTCGCCCGCCACGAAAACGAGATTTCGGAAACGACCGACGTCGCCTCGCGTCCCGAGTTCGCCGGCCGCCGCACGACCAAGACCATCGATGGTGAGGAGCGGGCGGGGTGGTTCACCGAGGACTTTACCCTCGCCGAGCTCAAGACGCTCCGGGCCGTTGAGCGCCTCCCCGCCCTCCGCCCCGCCAGCGCGGCCTACGACGGACGATTCGGGGTGCCGACGCTGAACGAGGTCATCGCGCTCGCGCAGGAGATGGGCGAGGCTCGGGGCCGCCCGGTCGGGCTCTACCCCGAGACCAAGCACCCGGCGCACGCCCGCGCGCTCGGGCTGCCGCTCGAAGAGCCGCTCGTCGCCGCGCTCCACGCCGCCGGCTACACGTCGGCTGAGGACCCCGTGTGGATCCAGTCGTTCGAGGTCGGCAGCCTGGAGCGTCTGGATGGGCTGACGAACCTCCGGCTCGTCCAGCTCGCGCACCCGGGCGGAGCGCCGGCCGACCGCCCCGCCCTCGGCTACGACGAGATGATGACGCCGGAGGGTCTGGGCGGGGTGGCGCAGTACGCCGACGCCGTCGGCGTGGCCAAGGCGTTCGTTCTGGGCGACCGCCTCGCGCCCACGCCGCTCGTCGCCGACGCGCACGCCGCCGGCCTCGCCGTCCACGTGTGGACCGTCCGCGCCGAGAACGCTTTCCTCCCCGCCCCGCTCCGCTCCTCTAGCGACCCGGCCGCGCTCGGCGACGTCGCCGCCGAGGTCCGCGCGCTCGTGGCGGCCGGCGTGGACGGCCTGTTCACCGACCACCCCGCCCTCGTCCTGGCGGCGCTCGGGCGGGGCGTGACGAGCGGGAGGTGGTGAGGAGGCACGGCCCACCCCGCCCTCACGACGGCGGGCGGGGTGGGCGACGTCCCATTACCCGCTCACAGCGCCGCGAACGCGGACTGGAAGGCCTCCGCCGCCGTCTCGACCACGTCCGGCGTGTGGGCGCTCGACGTGAAGCACGCCTCGAACGGCGACGGCGGGAGGTAGACGCGGCGCTCCAGGAGCAGGCCGTGGAGGCGCGAGAACGCGGCCTTGTCGCTCGTCTGGACGTCCTCGAAGGAGAACAGCGAGCGGTCGTTGAAGAAGAACCCGAACATGGTCCCGACGGCGTCCGTCACGACGGGGACGCCGGCGGCGTCGGCGGCGCTCTGGACGGCTTCGGCCGTCGTGCGGGCCGCCTCGGCGGCCGCCTCCCACGCGCCCGTCGCGTCGACCTCGCCCAAGAGCGCGAGGCCGGCGGCCATCGCGAGCGGGTTGCCCGAGAGCGTGCCGGCCTGATAGACGGGGCCGTCCGGGGCCACGAGCTTCATGACGTCGGCGCGGCCGCCGTAGGCGCCGACAGGGAGGCCGCCGCCAATGACTTTGCCCAAGACCGTCAGGTCCGGGGTGACGTCGTAGAGCGCCTGCGCCCCGCCCGGGTGCACGCGGAACCCAACCATCACCTCGTCGAAGACGAGCAGCGCCCCGTGCGTCTCCGTTACCTCGCGGAGCATCTGCAAGTACCCGTCGCGCGGGCGGACGAGCCCCATGTTGCCGGCGATGGGCTCGACGAGGAGCGCCGCGATCTCGCTGCCCTCGCGCTCAAACACCTCGCGAACGGCGGCCTCGTCGTTGAACGGGATCACGAGCGTATCGGCGGTCACGGCGGCCGGGACGCCGGGCGAGTCCGGCAGCCCGAGCGTCGCCACCCCGCTCCCGGCCTTCGCGAGCAGGAGATCGGCGTGGCCGTGGTAGTGGCCGTCGAACTTGACGACCTTGTTGCGGCCCGTGAACGCGCGCGCGGCGCGGACGGCGCTCATGGCGCCCTCGGTCCCCGAGTTCACGAACCGGAGCCGCTCCATCGACGGGTAACGGTCCTGGATCTGGTGCGCGAGGCGGACTTCGAGCGGGCTCGGCGCGCCGTAGCTCGTGCCCTTCGCCGCCTGCTCCGTAATCGCCTGCGTGACGGCGTCGGGCGCGTGCCCCAGGAGGAGCGGGCCGAACGAGAGCACGTAGTCGATGTAGCGGTTCCCGTCCACGTCGACGAGGTACGGCCCCTCGCCCCGCTCGATAAACCGGGGCACGCCGCTGACCGACTTGAACGCGCGGACGGGCGAGGAGACGCCGCCGGGCATGAGGCCCTGGGCCTCGGCAAACAGGTCTTCGGAACGGGCGGTCGACACGGTGTCAGTCATCGGAGGGGGGGAGAGAGCAGGGAGTCGGCGGCGGACTGGGCGCCCGCGATCACGTCGGGGAGCCCGACGCCGCCGAGCGCGGCGCCGGCGAGGGCGAGGGCGGGGTGGCGAGCGGCCGCGGCCCGCGCGGCGGCGAGGCGGGCGGGGTGGCCCATCGTGTACCGCGGCGAGACGGACCGCCAGCGGTGGACGAACTGGAGCACGGGCTCGCCCTCCAACCCGACGACGCGCGCGAGGTGCCGGCGCGCGGCGTCCAGAAGCGCGTCGTCGTCCCGGTCGAGCGCGTCGGGGCGGAAAAAGACGCGGGCGAGGTCGTGGCCGGGCGGGGCGGTCCCGGCGTGTTTTCTAGATAGCATCGTGACGGCCTGCACCGCCCCGCCCTCTGACCGTGGCACGAGCCACCCGGAGACGTCGGGCACGCGCGGCGCGTCGGCCGTCTGGAACCCGACAATCGCGACGGCCGCGCTCCCCATCGGGACGCCCGCGAGCGGGGCGGCGAGCGCAGCGTCAAGGGGCTCCAGCACGCGCGCGGCGGCCGGGGCGGGGAGGGCGACGAGGAGGGCGGCGGCCTCGCGCTCGGTCCCGTCCGCGCACGTGACGGCGTAGCCGCCCCGCCCGGGCGCGCCGGCGTTGGGCGGGGCGGGGAGGACGGCGGTGACGGCGGTGTTGGTCTCGACCTCCGCCCCGCCCGCGCGGAGGGCGGCCTCGAGCGCGCTCGTCAGCCGGTCCATGCCGCCGACAGGGCGCTGGAAGGGCGAGGCGCCGCCCACGTTCGCCACCGTCCCGCCCCGGAGGCGGAGGAGCGCGCCGGACCGCTCGCGCTCGTGGAGGTGGGGGAGCGTCGCGCGCAGCGAGATCGGCCCGGCGTCGGCGCCGTAGAGGCCGCCGAGCAGCGGCTCGACGAGCCCCTCCCACGCGCCCCGCCCAAAGCGGCGGACGGCGAAGTCTTCCAGGCTCTCGTCCTCGTCGCCAGCGCGGGCGCGGACGAGCGGCTCGAAGGCGGCGCGGAGCCGGGCGCCGAGCCCGAGCGCGGGCGTAGTCAGGAGCGGCCGGAGCTGCCCGGGTACGAGCCCGCTCAGACCCGCCGGCAGGGGGTGGAGCCGTCCGTTTCTCTGGATAAGCGCGCCGCCCCGCGGCGTCGCCGTCTCGACGTCCAGGTGCGCGCAGAGCGCGGGCGCCGCCGGCTTGCGCGCGACGAACACGTCCGGCCCAACGTCGGCCTCGAACTGCGCAGCAGACGGCGAAGCCAAGCCGTCGCGGCGGACGGTCCGCACCACCCCGCCCAGGCGGTCGGACGCTTCGAGCAGGCGCACGCTCCGCCCGCCCTCCACGAGCCGGAGGGCGCCGACGAGCCCGGCCACCCCGCCCCCGAGGACGAGCACGTCAGTGCGGACGGGGCGGTCGGTGGGCATGGGCGGGGTGGGGCGGTCGATTCGCTCCCCCCGTCTGCGCGCCCGTTACGGCGGCAAGGCCGCCGCTCAGCGGGCGCTCAGGCTGTCCCCTCACGCGTGAGGGGGACAGCCCGTGCCGTACGGAGCGAAGCGATGGCGGCGTGGGCGGGGGGAGAGCGCTTCGGGCGGGGTGGGGCTCGAGGGCGGGGCGGCTACGCGGGCATCGCCGTGCCCTCCGGCATCGGCATCGAGGGCTCGCCGGCCGACGCCGCGCGGACGTCGGACTCGATCCACCCCGCCTTGGCCGCGCGGCCCTCGACGAGCTCGGCGAGGAGGCGCGTAAAGCGGGGGTCGTCGTTCAAGGACGGCGGGCGGACGAGCGTCATCCCGCGCTCCTTGGCCGCCTTCTGCGCCTCGATGTCGATGTCGAACAGGATCTCGACGTGGTCCGACACGAACCCGATGGCCAGGCTCACGACCTTGTCCACGCCGCGCTCGTCCTGGAGCGCCGGGACGTGGTCCTCCAGCTGCGGGCCGAGCCACGGCTCCGGGCTCCGGCCCTCAGACTGGTAGCTCCAGCTCCACTGGTCCTCGCGGAGCCCGGCGCGCTCGGCGATGAGCCGGGCCGTCGTCCAGAGCTGGTCCTGGTACGGGTCGCCCATCTTGAGGATGCGGACGGGCAGGCTGTGCGCGCTGAGGACCACGTGCACGTCGTCGCGCTCGTCCTCGGGGAACTGCTCGATCCCCTCACGGACGCGCGCCGCGAACGCCTCAATCAAAAGGTCAGCGTCGAAGTAGGCGTCGACGTAGGCCACGTCCAGGTCGCCGCGGTACAGCTCGAGCCCGGCCTTGACCTTGGCCTGGTACTTCGCGATCGACATGGACGAAAAGTGCGGGGCGAGCACGATGGCGACAGCCCGCTCGATGCCGTCGTCCAGCATCTGACCCACCGTCTCCTCGATCCACGGCGCCCAGTGGCGCATGCCGAGGTAGGCTTTGAACCGCTCGGGCTCGCCGGGCGGGTTGGCGTCGCCGTCCGCTTCGCGGTTGAGGTGGGCCATCGCGCCGGCGATCTGCTCCTTCGTCAGCCCCATGATGGGCGACTTGCCGCCGATCATGCGGTAGTTGTTCGTGATCTCGTCCAGGACCGCCGTCGTCGTCGGCCGTCCGTGGCGGATGTCGGAGAGGTAGCCGGGGATCTCGTCGAGCGACTCCGGCCCGCCGTAGGCCATGAAGAGGACGCCGATCGGTTTGTCTGTGCTGGGCATGGGCGGGGTGGGGGAGAGGGTACGAGGTACGAGCGGGGCGGCTCGATACGTGACGAGTGATGCGTGAGGGTGCTCGTGGAGAGCCGCGTGTCACTCATCACGCATCCGGCTCAGCGCGCCGTGACCTCGTGGACGTAGTCGGTGAGCCGCGCGACGGCGTCGGGCGGGGTGGCGGGGACGAGCCCGTGGCCCGTGTTAAACACGTGGCCCGTGGCCGGCGCCTCGGCGAGCACGCGGTCGGCCTGCGCCTTCAGCTCGCGCCACGGGGCCTGCAGGAGGTACGGGTCGAGGTTGCCCTGGAGCGGCTTCCCGCCGACGCGCTCGGACGCCTCCGTGAGGGTCGGGCCGGAGTCCACGCCGATGGCGTCGCCGCCGGCCGCGGCCACGGCGTCGAGGTGCCCGGCCGTCCCCGTCGTAAAGTGGACGACCGGCTTGCCGGTCTTCTGGGCGATCTCGATGAGCTGCTTCGTGTACGGCGCCGCGTAGCGCTCGTAGTCGTAGCGCGAGAGCGCGCCGGCCCAGCTGTCGAACACCTGGAGCGCGTCGGCGCCGGCCTTGGCCTGCTCCGTCAGGAAGCTGCCGGCGACGGTCACGAGCTTCTCCATGAGGCGCCGCCACGCGGCGGGCTCGCGGTACATGAACACGCGCGTCTTCTCGTACTTCTTGCTCCCCCCGCCCTCGATGGCGTAGGCCGCGAGCGTGAACGGGGCGCCGGCAAAGCCGAGGACGGGAATCCCCTTGGGCTCCAACTCGGCCTTGACCAGCTTGATCGCCTCGGGCGTGTACATCAGCGTCTCGCTCGCGGGCGGGGTGGCCAGCAGGTCGACGTCCTTCGTCGTGTTGATCGGGTTCTCGATCACCGGCCCGACGCCCTTCTCGAAGTGGAGCCCCAGCCCCATCGTCTGGAGCGGCGGGAGGAGGTCCGAGTAGATGACGGCGGCGTCGAGGTCGAACCGGCGGATCGGCTGGAGCGTGATCTCGGCCGCGATCTCGGGCGTCTTCACCATCGTCAGGAAGTCGCGGTCTTTGCGGACCTCGCGGTACTCGGGCAGGTACCGCCCCGCCTGGCGCATAAACCACACGGGTGTGGCGTCGACGGGTTTGCCCGCGAGGGCGTCGAGGAATCGGGACATTCGGTGAGGTACGGGGTACCTGGTGCGGGGTACAAGTGCGAGAGCCGGTCGTACCGGGTACCCTGTACCCCGTACCCCGGCGGAGCCGGTTAGTGGCCGGCGGCTTGGTGGCTCAGCGCCCACTCGAACGGCCCGGCGCTCTGCCAGACGGCGCGGCCGACGAAGAACGGGCCGAGGCGGTCGATGAACTCGGACGTCTGGCGCGTGGCCCGCATCCGCTGGACGACGGCCGAGAGCGGGTGGAGGTCCTTCCCCACCAAGCCGGCGACGAAGTCGTTGTCGTTGGGGTCGAGCCCGTGGCACGCGAGGCGGACGTCGTGGGCGAGGTCGCTCTCGCCGAAGGCCCGCCCGATCCCGCCGTGCTCCATGAGCATCCGGCGCTGCTCCTCGCGCGACTCGCGCTCGAACCGGCCCGACCGCCGGAGCGGGTACCACACGGCCCACGGCCAGTCCCGGTTCGTCATCGTGCGCACGGGCCGGGCGACGAGCGTGTCGTCGAGGTCGGTCTCGTAGCCGATCGAGTACGTCCGCCCGAACATGGTGAGGGCGGGGCGGGGCGTGAGGTCGCGGAACGGGGCGCTCGTGTGGAGCGCGCGGCCGTCCTCGACGAAGAACGCCGGGTCCTCGTGGAACGTGACGACGGCGACGCCTCGCGGGTCCTGCGCGCCCTGGTACACCACCCCGCCCACGCCCAGCTTGTCGGCCTGCTCGGCGAGCGCGGTGGGGTCGGAGCAGCCGGTGTAGGCGAGGAGCTGGACGTAGAGGCGGCGGTCGAGCGACTGCGGGGCGCCGTCGGGCGTCTTGCCGCGTTCGGCGAGGCTCAGGCCGCCCCGCTCGGTCGTCTCGGGCTCGGCGCGCTGGATGTCGAGGGCCATGTTCTTTCAGCTAGAGGTGAAAGGTTCTGTCGGGGCCTACGCGGGCGGGGCGGCGGGGATCGCGGGCGGGGCGGGGTTCACGGACGGTTGGCGGAGCCGCCCCGCCCCCGTCGCGCGGGCGGGGCGGCGTAGGTTGAGCGCATGAAGGTGCGCGACGTCATCCGGCAGATCGAGAGCGACGGGTGGGTGCAGGTCGCACGAAAGGGAGCCACCGTCAGTTCAAGCACGCGGAGAAGCCAGGAACGGTAACTGTGGCGGGGAAGCCCAGCCTCGACCTCCCACCAGGCACCTTGAGCAGCATCCTGAAACAAGCCGGACTGAAATAGCCATGCCGTACGCAGTCGTTATCGAGCGGGGCGAGAGCAGCGTCGGAGCGTACGTCCCTGACTTGCCCGGGTGCGTCGCCGTGGGGGAGACCGAGTCGGAGGTGCGCGGGCTGATCCGCGAGGCCATCGCGTTCCACTTGGAAGGGATGCGCGAGGACGGGGACCCGGTGCCGGCTCCGAGCGCGCATGTCGAGTACGTCGAGGTCACCTAGGGCGGGGCTCCTCGGCCGCCGCCCCGCCCTCGCGCCGCCTCACCCCGCCTCACCCTTTGGGTCCGCCCTCGGACAGCCACTCGGCCGCCTCGGTCGCGTAGTACGTGATGACGATGTCGGCGCCGGCGCGCTTGATCGACGTCAGCGCTTCGAGCGCCGCGCGGCGCTCGTCGATCCAGCCCCGCTCGGCGGCCGCCTTGAGCATGGCGTACTCGCCCGAGACGTGGTAGGCCCCGAGCGGCCGGTCCGGGAACGCCTCGCGGACGCGCCAGATCACGTCGAGGTACGACAGCGCCGGCTTCACCATGAGCAGGTCGGCCCCCTCGTCGACGTCGAGGGCCGCCTCGCGGAGCGCCTCGCGCGCGTTCGCCGGGTCCATCTGGTGGCCGCGGCGGTCGCCGAAGACGGGCGCGCTGTCGGCGGCGTCGCGGAACGGGCCGTAGAACGCGCTCGCGTACTTGACGGCGTAGCTGAAGATGCCGACGTGCCCGAACCCGGCCGCGTCCAGCCCGTCGCGGATGGCGCCCACGACCCCGTCGATCATCGACGACGGCGCGACGAGGTCGGCCCCGGCGCGGGCGTGGCTCACGGCGGCGGCCACGTGCTGCGGGAGCGACGACTCCAACTCCAGCGCGCCGTCGGTGCCTAGGAAGCCGCAGTGCCCGTGGTCGGTGTACTCGCAGAGGCACACGTCGGTGACGACCGCCAGGTCCGGCACCTCAGCCTTGATCGCGCGCACGGCCCGCTGCACGGCCTCGTCATCCGCCGTCGCCGCCGAGCCCTCGGCGTCCTTGTGCTGGGGGATCCCGAACAGGAGCACGCCCGAGACGCCGAGCCGCCCCGCCCGCGCGGCCTCGCGTACGGCCTCGTCGACGGAGAGCTGGTAGACGCCGGGCATGGACGTGATCTCGTCGCGGAGCCCGTCCCCGTCCTTCACGAACAGGGGCAGCACGAGGTCGGCCGGCGACAGGCGCGTCTCGCGGACGAGCCCGCGGAGCGCGGACGTCCGGCGGAGGCGCATCGGGCGGTCGGGGCGGGGCATGAGGGCGATGGGTGAGGGGTGACGAGTGATGGGCAAGAGGCGGCGGGCGGCCCGCTCGGCCGCCCCGCCCGCAGCGGGCGGGGCGGTCAGGAGAACAGGCGGACGAGCGTGTCGAGCAAGCCGCTCACCGTGTGCGGGTCGGCGACGGCGTCGGCCTCCAGCCCGAACGGCGCCAGCGCCTCGGCGGTGACGGGGCCAATCGCCACGAGCGCCGCCCCGCCCAGGTCGAGCGGGCGCTCGGGCGGGGCGGGGCTTTCGGGCGGGGCGGTGAGGGCGCCCAGGAAGCCGCGGACGGTCGACGGCGACGTGAACGTGATGGCGTCGGGTGTCTGGGCGAGCGCGGCGGCGGCGGCCGCGGGGTCGGCCTCGGAGACTGTGCGGTAGGCCGTCACGTCCTCGACGACCGCGCCGCGCGCGGCCAGGCCGGTCGCGATCGCTTCGCGGCCGATGTCGGAGCGGAGGAGGACCACGCGGTCGCCCTCCGCAAGAGGTAGCTCCTCGATCAGCACGTCGCCGAGCGCCTCGCGCGGGACGAAGTCGACCGGCGAGCCGGCGGCCTCCAGCGCCTCGGCCGTGCCCGAACCAATCGCCGCCACGCGGATGCCCGCCGGCAGCCCGCCCGCCTCCCGCACGGCGGCCCACCCGAAGCGGACGCCGACGGCGCTCGTGAACACGACCCACGCCGCCCCGCCCGTGTCGGGTCCGCCCAAGCCGCGCGCCGCCTCGGCCAACAGGTCGGGGCGGGGCGGCGGCAGAAAGCGGAGGGCGGGGACGAGGAGCGGCTCGGCGCCCCGCTCGCGGAGGCCGTCGACGAGCGTGCCCGCCTGATCCTCGGCGCGCGTCACGACGACGCGGCGGCCCTGGAGCGGCGCGCGGCTCACGCGCTCGCCTCGGCGAGCACGGCGGCGGCGCCCTGGGCGAGCGCGTCTTGCGCGGCGGCCTCGCCGACCTCCCGCCCCGCCCGGGCGGGGTGGTGCGGGTCGAACGGCGCCTCGGCCTCGACCTCGACGGTCCGGGCGCCGTCCAGCGACACGACGCGGCCGCGGAGGTGGAGCCGGCCGTTTTCGACCGTGCCGTAGGCGGCGATCGGCGCGCTGCACCCGCCGCCGAGGCTCGCCAGAAACTGACGCTCGGCCGTGACGGCGGCCCGCGTCTCGGCGTGATCGAGGGCGCCGACGAGGCGGCGGACGGCGTCGTCGTCGGCCCGCACCTGGACGCCGAGCGCGGCCTGGCCCGGCGCCGGGAGCATCGTGTCGAGGTCGAGGATCGAGGCCGCCTCGCCCTCGATCTCCAGGCGCGAGAGCCCGGCCAGGGCGAGGACGCCGGCGTGGTAACCACCCTCCTTCACCTTGCGGATGCGCGTCTCGACGTTCCCGCGGATCGACCGGATCACGAGGTCGGGCCGCCGGCGCAGGAGCTGCGAGCCGCGGCGGAGGCTGCTCGTGCCGACGGTCGCGCCCGGCGGCAGGTCGTCCACCCCGCCCCCGGCGGGGCAGATCCAGGCGTCGCGCGGGTCCTCGCGCCGGGTCGTCGCGCCGACCGTGAGGCCGGGCGGGTCGTCGGTCGGCAGGTCCTTGAGCGAGTGGACGGCGAGGTCGATCCGCCCCGCCCCCAGCGCGGCTTCGAGCTCGACCGTGAACAAGCCCTTGCCGCCGATCTCGGGGAGCGGCTTGTCGAGCACCTTGTCGCCCTCGGTCACGAACGGCACCTTCTCCACGACGAGCCCAGGCCACGCCGCCTCCAACTCGGCGGCGACGTGATCGGCCTGCCACGTCGCCAGCCGCGACGTGCGCGTGCCGAGGCGGAGGACCGTGGGCGGGGCGGGGCGGGGCGTCGGCTCGGGGCTAGTCATCGGCGTCGAGCGCGAACAGGCGGCGGAGGGCGCTTTCGTCGAGGCTGGACGGACGGTCGCGGAGGCCGGCCGAGAGGTCGTGGAACAGCCGCGTCGTGAGCGTGCGCGTGAGGAGGTCGGGGTCGCTGCACCGGGCCGGGCCGGTGGTGGACTCGCATGTGCGGTCGGAGCACTTGCCGCACACGTAGTCCAGCGTCTCGCGGCGGACCCGCTCGGCCCGGCGGCGGACGTCGGCCACGAGCGCCTCGCGGCGGAGCGCGTCGAGCTCGGTGCGGAGCGCGTCGAGCGTCTCCTCGACGAGCGCCTCGGCCTGCGGCACGGCCGCCTCGCGCGCCCGGAGCCCGGCGTCGACGACGGCCCCGAGCGCGTCGATGTCGTAGAGCGCGACGCCGGGGAGCGCGCCGACCTCGGCCTCGACGTTCCGCGGCAGGCCCAGGTCCACGACCGTCCGCGCGCGCCCGTCGGCCCACCCCGCCCGGGCGGCGTCGACGTCGAAGGCCGTCCCGTCGGTCGCCGTGAACACGACGTCGGCGTCGGGGAGCACGGACGCGATGTGGGCGGGGCGGACCACGCGGAAGCCGGCGTGCTCCGGCGCGTGCGCCGAGACGAGCGTGACCGACGCCGGCCGCGCCGACGGGAGCACCTTGAGCAGGAGCCGACCGATCTGGCCGCCCCCGAACACGACCACGTTCCGGCGCCGCACCCCGCCCCGCTCGGCCTGCGCGAGGCGGACGGCGGCGGTCGCCGTCGAGGCCGCGCCGCGCCCCAGGTCGGTCATCCGCCGGATCCACTGGCCGGCGCGGACGGCGGCGCCGAACGCGGCCCGGAGCGGTGGCGAGAGCACGCCGGCGGCCTCGGCCTCGGCGCGCGCGCGGCGCACCTGGCCCAGAATCTGCGCCTCGCCCAACACGGCCGACTCGAGCCCGGCGGCCACGCGGACGAGGTGGCGGAGCGCGTCGTCGCCCTGGCTCTCGGCGAACGCGCCGAGCGGGGCGGCGGGCCGGGCCTCGGCCAGCCGCGCGCGGCCCCACGCCAGCAGCTCGGGGGCGGGGCGGTGATCGGCCAGGAGCAGCTCGACGCGGAAGCACGTCGAGACGAGGCACGCGCCCAGTCCGTCGCGGCGCGCGGCGGCGTAGAGCGCCAGGGTATCGTCGGCGTCGAGCGCCCACGCCTCGCGGTCGCCCACGGGCGCCGCGTCGCCGTCGAGGCCGAGCCGGACAATGGTCGCTTCGGGCGTCATGCGAGCGGACCCGATACGGGCGGGGTGGCGGGCAGGGGCGGGGCGGCCTCGTACGCCGCGGCGATCGCGAGCTGGACCTCGTTCATGAACTCGTTCACCTTCCGCAGCAGGGCCACCTGCGCGCCCACCGGGCGCTCGTCGAGGTGCGGGTAGTAGGCGGTCGACTCGGTGAGGGCGTCGCGGAAGAAGAGCGTGGCCCGGAGCGCCTCGCCCTGGCTCAGCCCGCGCTCCCGCATCTGGCCGGCGTAGACGTGCGACAGGCGCCCGACCTCGTCCCACAGCCCGGCCTCGTCGTCGGTGCCGGCGATGTGGCGGAGGAGGAGCCCCATGAGGCGCGTCCCGTTCTCGCGGCTCTGCTCGCGGTCGGCGTCCGTGAGGGCGTCGCTCCACGCCCCGCGCGGCCGCGTCTGCGCCTCGTGCCGCGTGTGGACGATGGCGTGCTGCGCCCACGTCTGGTCGGCCGCGTCGCCGGCGTCCGGGAGCGCCGCCCCGCCCGCGCGGTCTGCGCCGTCCGCCCCGCCCCGGAGGCGGTCGACGGCCTCGCGCGGGATGCGGCGGTGGCCGCCGGGCGTCCGCGCCTCGGGCAGCTTGCCCTCGCCCGTCCACCGCCGGACGGTGTCGACGTGGACGCCGAGGAGGTCGGCCGCGGCGCTGACGCTGAGGAGGTCGGTAGGGGGCACGTGCGGAGGTTTGCCTAGGATTGAAGGTCGCCCCCCTCACACGCCGGACGGGTGAAGATTGGTGCGTCTCCGCCCCGCCCCCCATGGTGTTCACGGCCTCTCCGACGGCGTGCAGGGCGGCGGCGCGGCGGCCTGTGGGGGAGCCCCCGGCACCCCGCCTGCGAGGGCGGGGCGGACGCGGGCGGGGCGGCGCTCTCGGGTATCGGCACGTCGGCCCACAGGGTTAACGGCCTCCGAGCCGCCCCGCCCCTCTGCGTGGGCGGGGCTGTGCGGGCGGGGTGGGTGAGCCAACTGTCCGCTACCACGTCAATGACGTACCTTCGAGACGAGGCCTACCCCCGATGACGTTTACCGCGTACTGTCTCCGCCGGTCAGCGACCACGGCCTCTCGGTAGACCACGTTCTGACGGCTCTCCGTCACGAGATCGACCAGAGCGTGCAGCATGACGGACGGGTCCGCATCTGGGGGTGGGTCGCCGAGATCGACAAGTGCCTGCGCGTGGTCGTCGAGTCTGACGGCGAGACGGTGATGAACGCGATGCCCGACCGGAAGTGCACGAACGCCCACCGCCCCTAAGCCCGATGCGAGTCCTCTTTGATCCCGAGACGGACATGGTCGTCGTGTCTCTCGTCCCGGTCCCGTACGACGCGGGCGGGGCGGAAGACACGTCGGACCCCGACGTCGTCCTGCACTACACCGGCGACGGCCGCCTTGCCGAGGTCGAGGTGGCGCGGGCGTCGAGTCGGCTCGACCTCACGGCGCTCCGCCGAAGCCCGGCGTTCGAGGAGGTGCACCGGGAGCTCGACGTGCGAGCGATCCGCGAGGGGCTCGGGCTCTCGCAGGACAGATTCGCGGCTTACCTCGACGTGAGCGTCGGGACGATCCGCAACTGGGAGCAAGGGCGACGGACGCCCCGTGGCCCCGCTCGCCGTCTCCTCGAACTGTCTCGGGACCGGCCCGGGATGCTCTTCGACCGGCCCCAGGCCACGAGCGAAGCCCCCGCCCCGCCCGCCACTCCAGAGACGGGCGGCGCTACAGCATGACCTCGTCCTCGTAGCACCAGCCCCACGTCTCGCTGGGCTCGATGGACCGCGCGACCGGGTGCCCCGTCGCGTGGTAGTGCTCTGTCGCGTGCTTGTTCGGCGACGAGTCGCAGCACCCGACGTGCCCGCACTCCATGCACACGCGGAGGTGGACCCAGCGGTCGCCGGCCTCCAGGCACTCCTGGCAGCCCTGCGTGCCCGGCGTCACGTCGTGGACATGGTCGAGGTGCGTGCACCCGGCGTCGGGGTCCGCGTCGAGGTGGACGGGCGCGGAGGTGTCGATCCACGGGGCAGTCTGCGCGGGCATGGCGGGGAGGTCGGGCGGGGCGGGCGCCGAGGCGTCGGACGTGCGGAACAGGTCGGCGGCGTCGACGAACGCCTGCGGCGTGCCGCCGAAGAGGACCACGTCGCCCGGCGCGAGCGCGGCCGCCCCGCCCGGCTCGCGGAGCGTCTCGCCCGCGCGGTCGATCTGGACGGCGTGGAGGAGCCGGCGGTCGAGGTCGAGGTCCGCCAGCGTCTTCCCCGCCGCGGCGGCGCCCTCGCGGATCGTGACCGTCCGCGTCGAGAAGCAGTCGTCGTCGAGCTCGCAGCGGACGGAGGGGCGGTCCATGACGCCGCCGTCGAACGCCTGGTAGCTCCCGCGCCGGAGCGCCTCCTCGTGGCGGAGGATCTCGGCCGGCTCGACCTGGTAGCGCCGCAGGACGTCGTCGAACAGACCGAGCACGGCCTCCAGGTCGGTCGCGATCGCCCGGTCGGCGCCGGCCTCGACCAACTCCTCGGCCTCCTCCATCGTCGTCGCCGTGGCGACGATGCGGACGGTGGGCGAGAGCGCGCGGGCCACCGAGACCACGCGGTGCGTCATGCCCGGCGTGTCGTCGGGCACGACCATCATCTTGGCGCGGTCCAGCCCGACGGTCCCCAGGATGTGCCGCTTGGCGTAGTCGCCGCGGAGCACGCGGCGGCCCTCGGCCTCGGCCTCGCGCGCGCCGTCCGGCGACAGCGTCACGATGGCGAACGGGATGCCCGAGCCGTCGAGGACGTGGACGAGCCGGCGCGCGGCGGCGCCGTAGCCGGCCACGATCACGTGGTTCTCCAGGTCCGCGAACGCCTCGGGGTCCGGGGGCGGGGTGGCGGCCGCGTCCCGCCCCGCCCCCCGCTCGCGGAGCCGCCCCGCCAGCCGCCCCGCCCACGGCGCGGCCAGGGGCGTGAGCGCCATCGACACGACGGTGGCGGCGATAAAGAGCGGGGCGCCCACGCCGTCCATCCCGAGCGGCGTCAGCCCGACCTCGCGGCCCGACCGCTCGAGCACGAACGAGAACTCGCCCACCTGCGCCAGCCACAGCGCCGACGCCGCCGCGACCGGCGTCGCCCGCCCGACCACGCGGACGGCCACGAACGTCGTCAGCAGCTTGATGGCGACGACCGCGACGAGCGCGCCCAGCACCAGGCCCAGGTTCCGCACGAAAAAGCCCACGTCGAGGAGCAGCCCGACCGACACGAAGAACGTGGCCGAGAACAGGATCTGGAGCGGGAGGATCTCCGACAGCGCGTGCTCCGAGAACCGGCTCTGGCTGACCACGAGGCCGGCCAGGAACGCCCCGAGCGAGATCGACACGCCGGCCAGCCCGACCGCGTAGGCCGTCCCAAAGCAGATGGCGATGATGGTCAAGAGGAACAGCTCGGGCGAGCACGTCCGCGCGACGTGCTCCAGGAGCGGCGGGAGCAGCCGCCGCGCCACCACGAGCACGAACACGATGATGGCCGCGGCCGTGCCCAGCGCGATCGCGAGCTCCCCGCCCGTCACGTCGCCGCCGCCGAGCGCGGGCACCAGGAGCACCATGAGGATGACGGCGAGGTCCTGGAAGATGAGGAGCCCGACGGCGCCCTGGCCCGCGTCCGTCCCCGTCTCGCCGCGGTCGCCCAGCAGCTTCGTCACGATCGCCGTCGACGACAGCGCGACGAGGAAGCCGGTAAACACCGCCGGCCGCCACCCGACCCCGAACGCCAGGCACAGCCCGGCCACGAGCGCCGTCGTGAGCCCGACCTGCACGCCGCCGCCGACGAAGATGAGCCGCTTGATCCGGGCCAGCTTGTCGAGCGAGAACTCGATCCCGATCGTGAACAGGAGCAGCAGCACGCCCACCTCGGCCGCCGCGTCGATGAGCTCGGGGTCGCGCACGAGCCGCAGTCCGCTCGGCCCGATCAGGACGCCCGCGAGCAGGAACCCGACGATCGGGACCAGCCCCAGGCGCTGCGACACGTACGCCACGACCGCCGCCGCCATGACGATGGCGACCACTTCGACGAGGAACGGGGGGACGGCGCCGGCGGCGAGGACGAACGGCATACGCGAGGGCGGACCCAAAGGGCGGACCCGAAGGGCGAGGTGAGGGCGGACCGCCCCGCCCACAGCGACATCCAGGGTGACATCAGGATCCTGCCGGCGGGCGGGGCGGGTGTTCGTCCGCCGCCCCGCCCGGGTTCCGCAGCACTGCCGCCGCCTGGGCGGGGCGGCCTACGCGGGCACCGCCCGCGCGAGGGGCGCCCACGCCGCCGCTTATTGGAGGCCGCGGACGGGCACGCGGAGCGCCAGCGTTTGCCCCTCCGCAAAGTCGAGGGCGAGGTCGACCGTGTCGCCTTCGGCGAGGCCGCGGCGGAGGTCGAGGAGCATGACGTGGAGGCCGCCCGGCTCGAACGCGACCGCCCCGCCCGCCGGGACCGCCACGCGGTCGGCCTCCCGCATCCCACGGAGTCCGTCGGCGCTCTCGGTCGTCTCGTGGACCTGGACGCGCGAGGCCGCGTCGGTCCGGGCGGCGACGAGTGTGTCGGGCGTGGCCGTCCCGTTTTCGAGGCGGAAGAACACGGCGCTCACCCCGCCCGCCGGTGCCGCGCGGGCATAGGCGCCGGCCGCGGCGAGAGACGCGGCCTCCGCCACGGGCGGGGCGGGGGGAGCGGGCGGCGCGGCGGCTGGCTCGGGCGCGTCGGCACAGCCGGCGGCGAGGAACGCGAGAACAGCGAGGGGCGGGGCGGGACGCATGGGCGGGGTGGAGTCGGGATCCAGCCTTATAGGAGCGCGCGGGCGTCCTCGGCGACCATCTCGGGCGGGGCGGCGCTCCCCCCGTACGTCTCGACCACGCGGCCGTCGGCGTCGAGGAGCAGCGAGAGGTCAGAGTGGTCCAGGAGCGTGGCGACGGCGCCCGACTCCAGCGTGTCGGACCGCGAGACGCGGACGCGGACGCCAAGCCGCTCCATGAGGCGGTCCACCTCGTCCGGGTCGCCGGTCGCGAGCGTCCAGTCGTCGCTGAGGTCCCAGACGTCGGCGTACTGGCGGAGCACGGCGGGCCGGTCGCGCTCGGGGTCGAACGTGAGCGTGACGAACCGGACGGCCGCCGCGTCGGCCCCGAGCGCCTCGCGGACCCGCTTCGTCTGCTGCATCGTCGCGAGGCACACGTCGGGGCAGTGCGTGTAGACGGCCGTGACGTAGGCGGGGCGGCCGGCGAGGTCGTCCGGGAACGCGAACGCATCCGCGTCCTGGTCGACGAGCGACCACGAGGCGTCGGAGAGGTCGTCCTCGGGCGCGAGGTGGTCGGGGCGCCCGCCGCAGGCGGCCAGGAGCAGGGCGAGGGTGACGAGGGCGGGGAGGCGTACGGTCATCGGTCGGCGCGGGCGAGCGGGAAGTCGGCGGCGAGCGGTCCCCAGGCGAGCCGGAGCGCCGAGCCGTCGTCGGCGAACGACCACGTGAGGGCGTCGAGCGGCTCGGCCAGCACGTCGGGCGCGACGGGCACGGTCACGTGGGCGGGGTGGTGCTGGGCCTCGGCCCGTGGGGCGAGGGCCGCGAGGGCGAGGGCGAACAGGACGGGGCGCACAGGCTTCCGCAGCGGAGATTTCCCCCAACGCGCGCCGCCCCGTCCAGGTGTCGCCGCCCGCCGTGTAGACCGCGCTAGGACCGCCCCGTCCACCGCCGCCCCGCCCGCGTCGACCTGCCCCCGGGGGCGGGGCGGTCGGAGAAGGCGCCGCCCCGTCCCGTGTCACGCCACTCGGCGCCACCCCGCCCGAACACGCCCCGTTCGCGCTCCGGCCGCTGCGCTGTCGCTTCGCCGCCCCTCCGTCGCACAAACGGTTCCCCTTGAACAAGGGGACAGCCGTACGCCCTTGAGCGGAGCGGTGGGCGTGCGGCGGGGGGTGCGCTCCGCCCCGCCCACGGGCGATCGCCAGTCGCCCCTACGGCACCACCCCGCCCGTGCAGTGAGGGCGGGGCGGCGCATCTTCCGCTCGCCGCTCGCCGCTCGCCGCTCGCCGCTCGCCGCTCGCCGCTCGCCGCTCGCCGCTCGCCGCTCGCCGCCCCTACACCCGCTCGACCTCCGCCAGCGCCGTCAGCCGGCTCGTCGTGCGCGCGAACTTGTCCGCGATGGCCGCCTCGACGCCGCCCCGCCCCTCGGCGGCGAACCACTCGGCGGGCGGGGCGGCGGCCGTGAAGTAGAGCGTGGGCGGGGCGGGCAGGCCGTAGAGGTCGTCGGCCACGCGGAGCAGGCGGAGCGCGTCGTCGGTGTCGGCCACGTCGATGCCGTCGAGGAACAGGGCACCGCTCTGGGCCAGCCGCTCGGCGAGCCGCGTGCGCTCGACCTCGGTCGTGAGCCGGAGGAGCTCGTCGAACGCCAGCCACCGCTTAGGCTCGGGCGCCGCCTCGTAGGCCCGGCGCATGGCGGCCCGGGCCGCGTCGGGCGCGCCGACCCACGCGCGGCCCTCCTTCTCCAGCCCCTGCCGGAAGTCGTCGCCGCCGACGAAGACGACGTGGTACTGGCGCTCGAACTCCTCGGAGATGAACCGTTCGAGCCGGTCGCGGCCCAGGTGGCCCGAGACGAACCGCTCGGGCTCGGCGTTCGACGTCGCCGCGAGCGTCACGCCCCGCTCGCGGAGCGCCCGGAGCACGGCGATCAGGCGGACCTCGCCGGCCGGGTCGTCCAGCTCGACCTCGTCGAGGCACAGGACGCGGGCCTCGGCCGCGACCCGGTCGGCGTAGGCGTCGGGCGGCTCGGTCGCCCGGAAGAGGGCCGACGAGTGCGTGTAGGCGCACGGCACCGGCTCCGCTCCACCCCGCCCGTTCGCCCCCGCGGCCGGCTCGGGCGCCGACAGCGCGTGGTAGATCGACGCCAGCAGGTGCGTCTTGCCCGTCCCCACCGGGCCGACGAGGTAAAGCCCGCCGCGGAGCCCGTCGTCGCGCTGGAACAGCCGGAGCCACGACGGCCGCCCCGCCCGCACGCGGACGAGCCGGACGAACTGGCGGGCCTTCTGGAGCGCCTCGGCCTGGCTCTCCGTCTGCGGCCGGTACCCGTCGAGGCGGGCGTCGTCGTAGCGGGCGGGGGGGCGGAGGGCGGTCATGGGGCGGGGTGCGGCGGCGGGGCGAGGGAGAAAAACGGGCGGGGCGGTTTAGGCGCGGGGCGGGGCGGCCGATACGGGGCCGGAGACCGCCCCGCCCGGCTGGGGCTCCCCCGCGACCTCGCTCGCCCGATGAAGGAAGACGTCCCCACCTACCTCGCCCGCCGCGCCCGCCGCGAGCGGACGCTCTCGCGCGTGATCCCCGCCGTTCTGCTGGTCGTGCTCATCGTGTTCGTCGTCGTCGTGCTCCACTACGTCATGGGGCACGGGCCGCTCAGCCCGTGGCTCCCCGGCCAGTAGTCAGCCCCCGACGCGGTCGCGCGTGAGGGGGAGCGAAACGAGGTTGGCGACGAGCCGCCAGGCGCCCGGGTTGAGCGCGTCCAGCTGGCGGTACCACACGAGCGGGCTGTAGACGTAGGTCCCCGCCCCGACCTCGGCGTACAGGATACCCGAGCGGAGCGGTGCCTCGCCGGGGTCGCCGACGGCCAGGAGCTCCTGGTAGCGGCCGTCGTAGTCGTCGGGGAAGTAGAGGCCGCGTTCCTGGACCCACCCCGCCCAGTCGGCGGCGGTGATCTCGTGCGGCGCGTGGAAAAGCCGGTTGTCCGGGGCGAGGACCTCGACGGGCGCCTCCTCGACCGTCACGCGGTCGCGGCCCAGGTGGAGCGGGTAGGGCGCGATCCCGCCGGGGCCGCCGTCGGCCCCCGGCTCGTTCCACTCGAACGACTTGTGGTAGCCCACGACGAGGTGCCCGCCCCCGCGGACCCACGCGAGCAGCCGGTCGCGGGCCGCCGCGAGGTCGGGGCGGACGAGGAGCGCGCGGATGTCGAGCACGATCGTGTCGAGCCCGTCGAAGTCGCCCTGGGCGAGCGCCGCGCTGTCGAGCGGGACGACGTCGGCGCCCATCACGCGGAGCGCGCTCTCGGTCACGTCGTCGTAGGACCGGACGAACCCGACGCGGAGGCCGGGCGCGACCGATACGTCGGGGAGCACGGCCGCCGGGCGCTCCACCGCCGCCAGCCCGTCGACGTCCGCCGCGTCGGCCACGACGCGGAGCCGGTACCGTCCCGCCCCGACCGTCTCCGGCACGTCGAGCGTCAGGCGGACCGTGTCGGCCGAGGCCGGGACCGTCCGCGCCGCCGTCGCGACCGCGTCGACGTAGTCCGGCGCCTCGACGGCCGCGTGGACGCGGACGCGGTCGACCGAGCGGTCGTAGACGGCGAGCGCCACGGCCACCGGGTTCGGGCCGGGCTCCAGCCGCACCGGCCCCGGCGCGAGGTCGACGACGACGGGCGGGGCGGTCTCAGTCCGGTCGACGACCGCGCCCGCCCCGCCCTCCGCGAGGCGGTACGCCCCGGGCGGGGCGGCCGTGGCCCGGTCGTACTGCGCGCGGTACGCCGGCAGCGTCACGTCGTCCCCGACGACCACGCGGCCCTCATTCTCGACCGTGACGACGGGCAGCCGTCCGGTCTCGACGAGCGTGGCGAGGTCGAGGTCGCGGGCCGCCGGGTTTGGGCCGAGCCCGGCCGCGAGGTCCGTCGCGCCCGGCGGCAGGGGCGGGGCGGAGGGCGCCGCCTTCAGGAGTGCGAAGTACGTCGTGTCGCGGCGGAACCGCGGGGCGAACGTGTCGAACCCCTGGCTCACGTGCTGGGCCGCCGCCGCGACGGCCCGGTCGGCGCAGCTCTCGGCGGGGCGGTCGGGGAGCGCGCGGCAGGCGTCGCCGACGGGCACGGCCACGTCGTACCGCTCGGGCGCCCCGCTCTGGAACCCGCCGACGCGGACGAACAGCCGCTGCGGCTGCCACAGGTCCACGCCCGGCTCCGCGAGCTGCTCGGGGTGGAAGGCCGGGTCGGCGGCGCGGTCGAACGCCTCGGCCGCCGAGATCCCTACGGCCTGGTGGTGCCCGTGCTGCGCGTCCGGCCACGCCGTCGACGTGTCGTGGTTCGTGAACAGGACGTCGGGCTTGTAGCGGCGGACGACGCGGACGAGGTCGGCCACCAGCATCTCGCGCCCGGCGTCGGCGCCGCGGCGCGGGGCGAGCTCCTCCCAGAATCCGGTGCGGGGGCGGCTCCACTCGTCGAACGCCTCGGCCGCGTGCTTCGAGAACCCGAAGTCGTAGCGGTTGAGGTAGGTCACGCGCGTGCCCAGGATGCGCGCGGCCCGCTCGGTCTCGGCCGTGCGGATGGCGCCCAGCCGCTCGTAGAGGTCCGGCCCGGCCTCGTTCTGGCCGCCCTCGCCGCGCGTGAACACGACCGAGTACACGGCGGCGTCCTGGTTGCCGCGGTAGTACGCCATCGTGAGGCCGTCCTCGTCGTCGGGGTGGGCGGCCAGGTTCATGACGACCAGCGGGCGCGTCGGGAGCGCCGCCCCGCCCAGGTCGTCGGCGCCGAGGCGGTCCGCCCCGCCCGCCGCCGTCGGGGCCGCTCCATCCGAGCGGGGCGGGGCGGCGGGCGCCTGGGCCGGGGCGCACCCGGCGGCGGCGGCCACGAGGGCCAGGAGGACGGCGAAGCGGGGGACAAATCGGGCCATGCGAGGAACGGCGGCGGCGGGCGGGGCGAACCTACCCCGGCCGCCCGGGCGCCGATCCCGGGCCGCAGCCAGCCTCTCCGTCTCTCCACCCCGCCCCCCTGCGCCCGCCCATGCCGATCTCCGACGACGACCGCGCGTTCCTCTTCGACCTTCTCCGCACGCCCTCGCCCACCGGGTTCGAGGCGCCGGGCCAGCGGCTCTGGGCCGCCCGCGCGGCCGAGTTCGCCGACGCCGTCGACAGCGACGCCTACGGCAGCGCGTGGGCCACGAAGCGGGGCGCCAACGACGCGGCCCCGACCGTGCTCCTCGAAGCCCACGCCGACGAGATCGGCTTCGCGCTCAAGTACGTCACCGACGAGGGCTTCCTCCGCGTCGACCGGATCGGCGGGTCGGACCACGCGATCGCACGCGCGCGCCGCGTCGTGTTCCTGGGGTCGAAGGGGCCGGTCGCCGGCGTGCTCGGCAACACGGCCATCCACCTCCGCGACCGCGAGAAGGACGAGAAGGCCCCGAAGATCGAGGACCTGTTCGTCGACGTCGGCGCGTCGTCGCGCGAGGAGGTCGCGGACCTCGGCCTCCGCGTGGGCCACCCGGCCGTCTACGCCGACGCGGCCGAGCTGCTCACCGAGAGCCGTGTGACGGGCCGGGCGCTGGACAACCGGCTGGGTGGGTTCGTGCTCACGCAGGTGCTGGCGGCGCTGAAGACCGGCGACCGGCCCCAGGCCGCGACCGTCGCGCTCAACGCGGTCCAGGAGGAGATCGGCGGGAACGGCGCCAAGATGGCGACTTATGCCATCGCACCCGACGTGGCCGTGGTCCTCGACGTGACGCACGCGACGGACTCGCCGGGCATCGAGAAGGCCAAACACGGCGACGTAAAGCTGGGCGGCGGCCCGACCGTCACGCACGGGACGGTGAACCACCCCGCCGTCGTGGCGCGCCTGGTCGAGGTGGCGGAGAAGGAGGGCATCGCGCTCCAGCACGAGTCGTCCAGCCGCTACTCGGGGACCGACACCGACGTCGTGTTCACGACCAAGGCCGGCATCCCGGCCGCGCTCGTCTCGATCCCCATGCGCTACATGCACTCGACGGTCGAGACGGTCGACCTGGGCGACGTCGAGGCGACGGTCCGCCTGCTCGAAGCGTTCGTCCGCTCGGTCCGCGCCGACGACACGTTCCGTACGGAGATCCTGTAGGGCGGGCGGGGTGGCCCGGCGGGCGGGGCGGCGTATCCTCCGCGCTCCCGAGCCGCCCCGCCCATGCCCGAGACGGACCCCGCGATCACGCCGACCTGCGCGCACTGCGGGTCGGACGCCGTCATCCCCGATGCTTTCCTCTACCCCAAGGACTCGGGCGGGGGCACGGGCACGCTCCAGCTCGGCCTCCACCGGAACCCGAGCGCCCTGATGCTGAAGCAGACGGAGCGGACCGACACGCGCGTCCAGGTGTGCGGCGACTGCGGGTTCGTCGCCCTGTTCAGCACCGACGCGCGGGCGCTTTGGGACGCCCACGTCGACCGTCTTTCGCGCGAGTTCGGCGCCTAGGGCGAAGGGTACGGGGTACAGAGTACGGGGTACGCGGTCCGGGAATCCCGCCTCGGGCCGTACCTCGTACCCGGTACCTCGTACCCCCTGCGTCCCCAGAGGGTGCCCTCGCCACCCCGCCCCGCCCTCGCCACGGGCGGGGCGGCCGCCCGCTACAGCCGCAGCCCGCGCGGGATCGCCACCCGCCCCGCCAGGCTGAACAGGCCCTGGACCGCAAGCGCCAGGACCGCCGCGGGCACGGCCCCCTCCAGGATCAGCCCGACGTCGTCGAGGCGGATGCCGGTCAGGATGGGCTGGCCGTAGCCGCCGGCGCCGACGAGCGCGCCGAGCGTGGCCGTGCCCACGTTGATGACGGCGCTCGTCTGGACGCCGGCCAAGACCGACGGCGCCGCGAGCGGCAGCTCGACGCGCTGCAGGCGCACGCGGGCGGGGAGGCCGAGCGCCGCCGCGCTCTCGCGCAGCTCCGGCGCGATGCCGACGAGCCCGGCGTGCGTGTTGCGGACGATGGGGAGCAGGCTGTACAGGAACAGCGCCGCGAGCGCCGGCGGCGCGCCGATGCCCAGCACGGGCAGCATGAACACCAAGAGCGCCAGCGACGGGATCGTGTACGCCACGCTGACCACGCCGAGCACGGGCGCCTCCAGCCACGGCACCTTGGCCGCTGCAATCCCGAGCGGGATGGCCACGACGATGGCCGCCGCGAGCGACAGGCCCACGAGCGCGAGGTGCTCCTTCGTCCGCTGCCAGACCCGCCCCGCCCGGCCGACCGTCTCGACCTGGGTGTCGACGCCGAACCGGGCGCGCACGAACGCCGCCGCGACGGCCGCCTCGGTCTCGCCGTCGATCTTGACGCGGGCGTTGAGGGCCGCCACCGAGTCGGCCGTGAGCGCTCCGGCGAGCCGGCCCCAGGCGGCGACGACGGCCGGCGCGCGCTCGGCGAGGTCGGCGCGGTAGAGGAGGACGGCGTCGTAGCGGGGGAAAAAGCCGCGGTCGTCCTCCAGCACGCGGAGCCCGTAGTACGGCACCTCGGCGTCGGTCGAGTACAGGTCGACGGCGTCGAGGTCGCCGGCGGCGAGGGCGCGGTAGGCGAGGTCGTGGTCGAGCCCGCGCACGTCGGCCTGGGGCAGCCCGTAGGCGCGCCGGAGCCCGGGCCAGCCGTCCTCGCGGTCCAGGAACTCGTTCGAGAACCCGAACCGGAGGGCGGGGTGGGCGCGCAGGTCCGAGAGCGTCTCGATGCCCAGCGCCTCGGCCCGCGCCTCCGTCATCCCAATCGCATACGTGTTGTTGAACCCGAGGGGCGGCGTCGCGCGGACGCCCACGCGCGCGAGGGCCGACCGCAGCGCCTCGGGCGTCGACACGTCCTCGTCGGCGAAGATCTCCTGGGCGAGCGTGCCCGTGTACTCGGGGTAGGCGTCGACGTCGCCGCGGAGGAGCGCCCCCCAGACCACGCGCGTCCCGCCGATCTCGCGCCGGTGCGTCGCCTCGGCGCCGGCGTCGCGGGCGAGGTCCGTGGCGATCTCGCCCAGCACGACGCTCTCGGTGAACACCTTCGACCCCACGACGACCTCGGCCGCCGCCCCGCCCGCGCGCTCCGGGGGCGGGGCGGTCTGCGCCCCGGCGGTTTGAGCCGCCCCGCCCCGCCCGGCGAGCGCGAGGAGGACGAGGGCGGGGAGGAGGCGCAGGAGGCGGCCGACGGCGGAACAGGGGGGGGCGGCCGCCCCGCCCGTCCCGGTCGGCGAGGGCGGGGCGGCGGGTGCTAGAGCACCCTTCGGGTTGGTACGGGGTACCGAGTACGAGGTACGGCCCGATTTGACCTCGGCGCGCGGGGACCCCGTACCGAGTCCCCTGTACCTCCCTGCACGTTGTTGTAGGGGCGGGGCGGTCGTCATGGGAGCGCGTAGCGTTGGGCCTCGACGAACGCCTCCACGAACGGCGTCGCCGGGGCGTCGGCGATCTCCTCCAGCCGCCCGCGCTGAACGATCCGGCCGCCGTCCATGACGGCCACGCGGTCGGCGAGCACGGCCGCTTCGCGGAGGTCGTGGGTGACCAGGAGGACGGTCGTGCCGAGGTCGGCGACGATCCCGGCCAGGTCGCGCTGGAGGCCGTCGCGCGTGACCGGGTCGAGCGCACCGAGCGGCTCGTCGAGGAGCAGCACGTCGGGGCTCAGGACGAGCGCCCGGAGCAGGGCCACGCGTTGGCGCTGGCCGCCCGAGAGTTCGGCGGGGAAGCGGCCGAGCGTGTCGGGCGCGAGCCGCGCGAGCTCGGCCAGCTCGGCGAGGCGCGCGTCGAGGCGCGCGTCGCTCCACCCCAGGTGCCGGGGCAGGAGGCCGGCGTTGCCGCGCGCCGTGAGGTGCGGGAACAGACCGCCGCCCTGGATCACGTAGCCCGCCCGCCGTCGGACTTCCAGCGCCGTCGCGTCCGTGACCTCGACGCCGTCGACCGCGACCATCCCCGCGTCCGGCACGACGAGGCGGAGCACGGCGCGGAGCAGCGTCGACTTGCCGCTCCCGCTCGTGCCCAGCAGCGCGAGCACGTCGCCCCGCCCGACGGCAAGGTCGGTCGGGTGGAGAGCGACCGTCGGGCCGTACCGCTTGGCGACGCCGTGGAGCTGGATCAAGGGGGAGAAGGGGGGACGAGGAACGGGGAACGGGGAACGGGCAGGCGGGTGCCCGAACGCTGCCGCCCCGCCCGGTACGGGGTACGGGGTACGGGGTACGGGGTACGGGGTACGGGAGGCGCACGGGCGGGGTGGTGCGCGCTTTGTTCCGCCCCGCCCGCGGGTCTGCGTGCGGCGTGCGGGGCGGTCAGGGAGGCGGTGCCCCGCCCGTGGCCGCCCCGCCGTTGCACGAAAGGGCGCTGCGCGGGGCGGGGCGGCCGGTTTTGACGCTCGGATA